>JADGPV010000061.1 GCA_017882245.1 Bacteroidales bacterium
ATCAATACATATGAAGTGCTTGAAGCTGCCGGAACAAAATGGAACTTCCTGAAGTTTTATCCCGGGCTTGTGGGCGGTCACTGCATAGGTGTTGACCCTTACTATCTTTCTTATAAGGCCAAATCAATGGGTTACCACCCGCAGATGATTGATTCCGGAAGGTTTACCAATGACAGCATGGGCAGATATGTCGGTAAACAAACTGTAAAAAAGATAATTGCAGCACATAAAAGCCCGAACGAATCCAGGGTCCTGATAATGGGAATGACTTTCAAGGAGGATGTTACCGACATCCGCAACTCAAAAGTCATTGACATTGTTGATGAGCTGCGCGATTTCAGCCTGGCAGTGGAAGTCATTGATCCGGGTGCTTCTCCCGAAGAGGTCAGGCATGAGTACGGCCTCACCCTGAAATCCAAACCGTCAGGCAAATATGACGCTGTGATTGTTGCCGTTCCGCATAAGGAGTACAAAGATCTTGATGAAAATTATTTTCGTGGCCTGCTGAATGATAATGGTATCCTGGTAGACCTGAAAGGCCTCTACAGGGGAAAGATAAAGTCTCTGACATACTGGAGTCTCTGATGAAAAACAAAGTAATTGTAACAGGCGGAACAGGTTACATCGGTTCACATACTGCCGTTGAACTTATAGCTGACGGATTTGATGTTGTGATAATCGATAACCTGTATAATTCAGACATCACTGTCCTTGACGGCATACAGGCTATCACAGGTATAAAGCCCAGGTTTTATGACTATGATATCTGTGACAGGATTAAACTGAATGAAGTTTTTATCGCAGAAGGTAAAGTGGATGCCATTATTCATTTTGCCGCTTATAAGGCAGTGGGAGAGTCGGTTCGGAAACCGCTTGAGTATTACAGGAACAACCTTGTTTCCCTGATGAACCTTCTTGAGATGATGGAGCAGCACGGCACGAGTGCACTGGTCTTCTCATCCTCATGCACAGTATACGGACAGCCTGACACATTGCCTGTCACAGAGTCCTCGCCGGTAAGGGAAGCTGTCTCGCCATATGGTTACACCAAACAGATCGGAGAGATCATCATAAGGGACGCCATGGCCGCCAGACAAATGCAGAAAGCTATTTCACTGAGATACTTCAACCCCATAGGAGCCCATCCCACGGCATATATTGGTGAGTTACCTCACGGTGTGCCTGAGAACCTTGTACCTTTCATCACGCAGACTGCCATCGGGCTCAGGGATGAACTAAGGGTCTTCGGAAATGACTATAATACTCCCGACGGTTCATGCATACGTGATTATCTGCACGTGGTTGACCTGGCAAAAGCACATGTTGTGGCTTTGAAAAGGCTCCTCGAAGGTCAGAACAAAGCAAATTATGAAGTCTTTAACCTTGGCATGGGAAAGGGTGTCTCGGTCTTAGAGGCTATTGCTGCCTTCGAACGCGCTACGGGAGAGAAAGTGAGATACAGCGTCACGGCAAGGAGACCCGGTGATATAGAAAAAATATGGGCCGATCCGTCACTCGCCAACAGGGAGCTTAAATGGAAAACGGAGATCACTCTCGATGAAGCAATGGAAACTGCCTGGCGATGGGAAAAGAAAATCAGAAACAAATGATCACGAAGAGAACACTACTAATAACCGGAGGAGCAGGTTTCATAGGCTCTCATGTCGTCAGGCGCTTCGTCAAAAAATATCCGGATTATAAGATTGTCAATGCTGACAAACTTACTTATGCCGGAAACCTTGGTAACCTCACTGACATCGAGCACGAGCCAAACTATTATTTCCGCAGGATAGACATCGTCGACAAGCAAGCTGTTAATACCCTGTTCAGCGAGTTCGGGTTTGACGGGGTGATACACCTGGCCGCTGAATCACATGTTGACAGGTCAATCACCTCTCCTGACGAGTTCATCCAGACTAATATTATCGGCACGGTCAACCTTCTGACGGCTTTTCGTGATGCCATTCCGGGCAGTGATGCAAGGAAGCTCTTTTATCATATCTCAACTGACGAGGTATACGGGTCACTTGAGCACGGAGGGTATTTCACCGAACAGACAGCGTATGATCCCAGGAGCCCTTATTCGGCTTCCAAGGCAAGCTCTGATCATATGGTCAGAGCTTTCGGGAATACATATAACCTTCCATTTGTAATTTCAAACTGTTCAAACAACTTCGGTCCTAACCAATTTCCGGAGAAACTCATTCCACTGACAATCAATAATATAAAAACCAGTAAAGTCATACCCGTCTACGGGAAGGGAGAAAATATCAGGGACTGGCTCTATGTAGAGGACCATGCTTCCGCCATTGACATCATTTTTCATAATGGCCAGCCGGGGCATACATACAATGTAGGCGGTGACAATGAGAGAAAGAACATTGACCTGGTACATCTTCTGTGCTGTATCATGGATGAAAAACTCGGGAGGGCTTTGGGTAGTTCTGAAAAGCTGATCACATTTGTCACTGACCGTGCAGGTCATGATCTCAGATATGCCATTGACAGCAGCAAGATCCGGAAGGAGCTGGGATGGAAGCCGTCAGTCTCCTTCGAGCAGGGAATGAGAATGACTGTAGACTGGTACCTGGCAAATGAGAAATGGCTCGAGGCAATAGTCTCAGGAGCCTATTCAAAATATTATGAGAAAATGTACGGTAACAGAGGGCCGAGCGTTAAGAAATGACCCTGTGGGTCATTTTAGCGAAGGAGCCAGATTGCAGGGAAGGGCAATAGGCAGAAGGTCATTAAGAATTAGTATGTTTCAGACGGCCGATAAGTTCATCACCCAGATCAGACTTGATTCTAATATGATCAAGTATTGCCAGTACGACAGAGTTCTTTTCAAAGTCGCCCCTTACCTGTTCGAAGTCAAGCCTCTTGACCTCATCATCGCCATCGATGCCGAAGCCTGTCATGGATGAGAGTGCAAATTCCTTGCGGGCATCTTCATATAGCATATGATCGAGGTCGACGACACTCTTTTTCCACCGTTCCACCAGCTTGATTATATCTGATGATGTCAGCTTATCATTTGGCTTACCGGTTTCCTGAGGCAGCCTGTCATAGATCCATGCCCATTCCAGATCATAATAGTTCTTATGGATGGTCTCAAAACTTTTATTTATGGCATCAGCACTTTTCAGCTCCTTCTTCTCAATTGATGAAAGCAATTCTTCAATTGTACTCAGCGGTGCAATCAGCCCTGACATGTCAACCCAGTTTCCCGTGCCCTTGTCAGATTCCGGTTTCAGTATCTTTCTTATTTCAGCTTCAGATTTGAATTCCGTCTCTTCAAGCCTTTTAATCACTGCGTTACCAATGAATTTATTTATTCCCATCTGGTAAAGGGTAATACCGCGCTCAGCGGCAGAAGTTTTCATCTTCATTCTTTCAAAGGTGATAAAAGGCTGGCCTTCAGACTGCTCTTTCAATAATTTACGGAGCAGCTCCCGTCCGTTCATCATTTTGCCTACTGTGAAAGGGCTCAGGAGGTTATAGTTGATCTGGTCAAGCTTCCTGGGGTCCTTGCGTACATCGCGCTTAGGCCATTTCTGTGCATCACGGATGGTTCCCACACTGCGCAGGTTAATGCCAGGGACGAGATGTGATTCGTAATTCACCTCAGCCAGGTATGAAAATGGAAACTGAGTAGTATCAACGTTATGGTAATGCCGTCCTACAACAAGAGTAAACGGGCCGATACGTGAAGGCCACAGCACATATGAGTCACTTGTTGTCTTTGACCCTCTTTCCATAATACCCTGATGTATTGGTCCCAGCTTGTACATGTGGTTGCTCTGGTTCGATCCGCTGCCGGCATTCATGAAGGAAAAGATGCCTGCTATAAGAAGTGTGGATTTATGGTGGGTTACCGTAAACGGACCGGCGAATATTGAGCATGCTTCACCATGAAAGCCTCCGCAGTTTGAAAAGAAGAGTGAGTTTTCCGCTGAGTACTGTTTGGACAAGGTGCAGCCCTGACCAATGAAACACTTGTCAATCACGGCAGCATCTCTGACAGTTGAACCCGAGCATATAATAAAATGATCCATAATGACATCGTTGCCGATGTAAACAGGATCCTTGAATGAGCTGTTCACTGATCCTTCAGCCAGTCTTGATACATCCTCAATGACAGCCCCATTACCGATCCTGACATTTTTAATGGTGCCACATCCTGCAATATATGATCCTGAACCTATCTCACCACGGTCAGACTTTACACTTTCAGCATATTCATCAATCATCTTCTCTATTACCTCAATGGCAACCGGTCTGTGACGGTAAAGAGTAATGATGTAAGCCATATGCGATGTAAGCCTGTCCCATATTGGCACTTCCCTGCCACCTGACTCGTTCAGGACTGCAACGCGGGTACCGTTACCGAAGGACGTGCGTCCTTCTGTTGAAATATGCCCGCAGTTCCTTATTATAACACCCTCACCAATGTCATAATTTGCAATGAATCCTGTTATATCCGCAATAGTGACATTGTCGGCAACAGTACAGTTGTGAATATGTGCATTCTTTATCCCATGCTGAAGGGGCAGTCCGCATCTCTCACGTGCTACGCCATCGAAAAGTCCCATCTTTACCGTACCGGAGAACGTGACATTCTGAATTCTTTCGGCATTAAAAGGCTCTTTGACAAACACACTTCCCCACGAATTGCTTCTGCAGCCTGCAGCTTCGAGGCCACGTATCTCGCCAATACTCAGATTTCTGTAACCGTCAGCCATAATATTCTGGTTTTATTATTCAACTGTAACTGATTTTGCCAGGTTTCGCGGCTGGTCAACATTGCATCCACGCAAAACGGCGATATGATAAGAGAAGAGCTGCAGGGGAATAACAGCGAGGACGGGTGCAAAAACAGTAATAGTCTCAGGTACCTCCATCACATAATCAGCCATCTTGCTGATGATCTGGTCGCCTTCGGTTACGACTGCAATAATTTTACCCTTCCGCGCTTTCACTTCTTGTATGTTGCTTACAATTTTTTCATACGAGTTCTCTTTTGTGGCAACAACTACCACGGGCATGTGCTCATCAATAAGGGCGATAGGGCCATGCTTCATTTCAGCAGCAGGATACCCTTCGGCATGGATGTAAGATATCTCCTTAAGTTTCAGTGCACCCTCAAGAGCTACCGGGTAAAGAAGTCCTCTTCCGAGGTACAGCGCATTTGTTGAATCCTTATATATTTTTGCCAGGGCAAGAGCCTGATCATTTACTTTCAGTGCCTTCTCAACCTTCTCCGGCAAAGCAACCAGCTCGCCGATGAGACTGCGGTAATGTGTCTCGTCAAGCAGCCCCTTGCGGTAACCTATTTCAAAGGCGATCATCGCGAGTGTTACCACCTGTGTTGTGAACGCCTTAGTTGAGGCAACTCCTATCTCAGGTCCGGCATGAGTGAATACACCGGCATTTGTTTCCCGTGATATTGATGAGCCTACCACATTGCATATGCCCAGTACCAATGCGCCCCGTTCCTTGGCTAGCTTAACTGCTGCAAGAGTGTCAGCCGTTTCACCGCTCTGGCTTATGGCAAGAACTATATCTCCCTTCTTAATTATGGGGTCACGGTATCTGAACTCTGACGCATATTCGACCTCAACAGGAATACGGCAGTACTCTTCAAGAATATATTCACCGACCAGTCCGGCATGCCATGATGTTCCGCAGGCTACAATAAGTATCCTGTCTGATGCAGCCATCGTGTCAAATACTTTATGAAGCCCTCCCAGCATCAGTCCCGCCTGGTTTGGCAGCACCCTTCCCCTGAAGGTATCATGTATGGCGCGTGGCTGCTCAAAAATCTCCTTAAGCATAAAATGCGGATAGCCTTCCTTGTCGATCTCTCCTATCTTCAGGTCGACCTTTTTTACTTCCGGTTCCACAGACTTGTTCTTGATGGCTTTCAGAACCATCTCATCCTTACTTATCACAGCCAGGTCGTCATCATTAAGGTAAATGACTCTCTGGGTATATTCGACAATAGGTGTCGCGTCGGAAGCGATGAAGTTCTCGCCTTCGCCAACGCCTATAACCAGCGGCGATCCCTGTCTGGCAGCGAACATCTTGCCTGGCTCATCACGGCAGTAAACTGCAATACCGTATGTGCCTTCCACTTTATTGAGCGCCATGATGATCGCCTGTTCAGCTGACAGGTCACCCTCAAGATAGAGATGCTCCATAAGATTTGCCAGCACTTCGGTGTCAGTCTGGCTCGTGAATTTCACATCACGGCTTTCGAGGTGGCTTTTTATGCGTGCATAGTTCTCAATTATTCCGTTATGAACGACAATGAAATGGCCCCTGTATGACACCTGAGGGTGAGCGTTTATCTCATTTGGTTCTCCGTGAGTGGCCCACCTGGTGTGCCCCATGGCCATGGTACCACTGACATTCTTGCCCATGACCATCTCTTCAAGGTCACGTACCCTGCCGGCACACTTAAAGATCTCGGTTTTTTCCCCGTTACAGATAGCAATGCCGGCCGAGTCATAACCCCTGTACTCAAGTCGCTTCAGCCCATTTATGACTATGTCACAAGCTTGCCGCGAACCGATATATCCTACAATTCCGCACATAAGTGATTAGTAAGTATAAGTTAATCAATAGATTGTATAAGCAAACTCAAACCTGACAGTAGGGTTATTCTGGTTAGCCTTGAAGATCACATTCTGATCGGCTGATAAGGGAAAATACAGCTCAACTGACGGGTTCGCTATTTCTCCCTCCAGGTATTTCTGGACAAAAGTGGGAATGTTAAAAACGTAGCAATCAATATCTTTGTGATAGGTTCCATCCATGAAAGAGACATCATGCACCAGATCCGGAACAACCCTTTCATTGCCATCGCTGTCGCGGTATCTGAGGTAAATCCGTGCAGGCATCTTACTTTCCACATAAGTCTCACCGTCAAGGTGAACAGGTACCAACAGCATTGCTTTATTCACAGCAATTCTTTTCACTTCTTTATAGGCAGTGAGGGAAGGCAGATCCAGGCGGGTGTAAACACCCTGGTAAGTCTGCAGAAAGACTGCGGTATCCAATACGAAATCATTGATATGTTTTATCTGCTTGTCAGCCTCAGCTGTAGTGAAAACATGCAGGAATCTGTTGTAGTTGGTTGCCTTGTTGGTAGCCACAAATGAATAATTGTAGACTACGTTCTCCTTGTCATGATAGTAAACTGTAATTTGCAGAGGGTCGTCAGCCGAAGTCATTGTCATGAGCACCGGATTTGTTTCTGGCCAGATGCTGACATAAAGCCCTTTGAAAAAATCTGTATAGAACTGTGTTGCCGGGAGAAACATGGTTGTGTCACGAAAAAGATGCTCTCCGACCCAGTTGGACAGCCTGATAGTATACAAAGAGTCAGCAGTCAGGATTGGCAAGCGATAATCCCCAAGGAAGGTGATAGTATCAGGATCCTGTGTGGAGTAATATTCCGTGGTATCTGTGAGAAGGGTTCCGGTCTCATAAAGTCTTAAATAATGCACTCCTGCAGTGTCGCCTGATACTTTTGAAGGCAGGAAATACAGAAAGACCGAATCAACCACAAAGTCCTTGTGCGGCCATGCAGTTACCAATCTCAGCTGTGTAACAAAATCACAATGTGTTGAACCAAAATATTTGTCATAAATGTCGCCGGCTATCATGCGGGTACTGTCAGACGAAACAGAATGGTCATCATACATCGTGTATGCTTTCACGCCCATTGTGTCAGTTGAGTATACATGTACAAAGTCCTCGTCCGGCAAAAGATCAATCCCGATCTTTACAGGATCTTTTGTGCATGATGAAAATATCACAGTCAGCAGCGTGAAGAGAGGTAAAATAAATTTTAATAACCCGGTTGTCAGACCAGCGTTGTCCTTATTTTTTTCTGTCCTGTAAGAGCTTGTCATAAAAATCATTATAGGCATCAATATAATTCTCCTCTCCCTGATATTCCAGGAGGGGCTTGGCCAGACCGGCAAGATATTTCTTTACAGCATCATCGATCTTATCGCACCCAATTATTATCCCGTCAGAATTCTCAGTCGCCAGTCTGGTGAGGCTAAGGAAGTCGGTATTGTTCTTTATAGCTTTAAGTGCACTCTTTTCAATTCCGTCAGCCATCAGTTTCTCTGACAGAGATGATTTCAACGGTATTTTGTATCCGTTATTGTAGACAGAGTAAACGCTTTTAAGCTTATTAAATACAGGATCGTCCGAATAGAGCTTCCTGAGATAAAGGGGTATCAGTGAAGTGAGCCATCCGTGGCAATGGACTATATCAGGATTCCAGCGCAGTTTCCTTACCGTCTCGATCACGCCCCTGGCAAAGAAAATGGCTCTCTCGTCATTGTCTTCATACTCAATGCCTGCAGCGTCAGCAACGGTATGCTTACGCTGGAAATAATCATCATTATCAATGAAGTAAACCTGCATGCGGGCAGATTGTATGGAGGCAACCTTGATTATCAGAGGATGATCGGTATCATCAATGATAAGGTTCATTCCTGAGAGACGAATGACTTCATGAAGCTGATTTCTTCTTTCATTTATTGAACCATATCGGGGCATAAATGTCCGGATCTCTTTCCCTCTTTCCTGAATACCTTGCGGCAGATCACGGCTGATCTTTGAAAGCTTTGTTTCACCGAGGTAGGGCATGATCTCCTGTGAAACAAACAATACCCTTCTGCTTTCCATTAAAACCTCCCGATGTACCTTATATTTAATATAAAGTGCAAAGATAATAAAAAAAATACAATTATTTTCCAAGCTTAAATACAACAGGTTACTGACAAAAATGGCTTTACTTTGTACTTCATGACGTTTGAAAAAATATCGATTCCGGTCAGAGAGAATTGTCTATCCCTTTTTTAAAAATAAAAAGATGAAGGTTTTTACGACTGTTAAAGAGATCAGGAAGCATTATAAGAATTGTGTGCTCAGGTCGCCGGGTTTTGTGCCGACAATGGGTGCGCTGCATGAAGGTCACATATCACTTGTTGAGGCGGCAGTCGGCAGCTGTCGGATGGTGGCTGTGAGCATCTTTGTCAACCCGACACAGTTTAATGACCCCGAGGACCTGAAAAAGTACCCGCGTACTATTGAAGCTGACCTGGATATGTTATCACTGGTGCTCAGGGAGAATGATTTTGTCTTTACTCCGTCAGTAGAAGAGGTATACCCTGAACCTGATACCAGGGTATTCGATTTCGGGCAGCTTGACAAGGTGATGGAAGGAGTTCACAGACCAGGGCACTTTAACGGGGTGGCTCAGGTAGTCTCACGGCTGTTTGACATAATCAGGCCTTCGGCGGCTTTTTTCGGGCAGAAGGATTTTCAGCAGCTGACCATAATCAGAGAAATGGCCCGACTCAGTTATCCGAAAATAGAGATCATATCATGCCCTATAGTAAGAGAGAAGGACGGCCTGGCAATGAGCAGCCGTAACAGGCTACTGCTGCCGGAACACCGCGAAAGGGCAGGAGAAATATTCAAGACACTGCTGGCAGCCGCAGCTATGGTTTTTGATACTGAACCAGATGATATCAGGGAATTTGTGGCGGACCGCATCAATATGTCGCCGGGCTTCAATCTTGAGTATTTTGAGATAGTTGAAGATATTACTCTGACACCCGCCAAATCAAGAAGTGAAATGTCTTCTGATAAGACTTATTATGGCTGTATCGCCCTCTTTGCAGGAGAGGTGAGACTGATCGATAACACGGATATCAGGTTGCGGTAAAAAAAGGAAATGTATCTTTGCACAAATTTAAAAGCAGGTCATCCTGAAAGATCATGATGATAGAAGTTGTGAAATCGAAAATACATAATGTTACCGTCACCGGCGCCAATCTGAATTATATCGGAAGCGTCACCATCGATGAAGACCTTATGGACGCCGCCAATATCATCGAAAATGAAAAGGTTCAGGTGCTGAACAAGAATACCGGAGACAGGCTTGATACCTATGTCATCAAAGGGAAGAGGGGATCAGGCGAGATATGCCTGAATGGTCCGGCAGCGAGAAGAACATCGCTGGGCGATGTGATCCTCATAGTCTCATATGCCACAATGGATTTTGAGGAAGCCAAAACCTTCAGGCCGAATATTATCTTTCCTGACACGGCAACAAATAAACTGATCTGAAATTGAAAAAGGATCTGAAGCAAACCGCAAGGGTCATTCTTTTTCTTTCTTTAGCGATTTTGCTTCTGTGGATCTCCTTCAGAGGCGTTAACTTTAAAGATCTCTGGGAATCCCTTAAAAAAGCTGACTACTGGTGGTTGCTCCCTGCTGCTGCAATGGCAGTATTCTCATTCTTTGTCAGGGCACGGCGATGGACTCTTCTTATCGAGCCGCTTGGATACAAGCCAGCATTGATTAATACTTACCACTCGGTTGCCACAGGCTATTTTGCGAATCTGCTCTTCCCAAGGCTCGGCGAGGTAACCAAATGCGCTGCACTTGGTGAAAAGGAAAAAATCCCCTTTGACAAACTGGTCGGGACAGTGATCATTGAACGGACCATAGATATGCTTACCGTGTTTGCCATCCTGGGCCTTACCCTGATTGCAGGCAGTACAACCACGGGAAGTTTTCTTTCCGGGAATGTCCTTGCCCCTCTCAGTCAGAAGTTATCATCATCTTTCGGTTCGGCAACCTTATTTTATTTACTCATTATTGCCCTGATAGTTTTGGTGATCATACTCTATTTCGTATTGAGGAAAAAACTTTCGGATAAACCGTTTTTCAAAAAGATCTATGCATTTGTCGATGGAATTATTGACGGAGTAAAATCCATTGCAAAGCTTAAGAGGAAATGGGAGTTTCTGTTTCTGACAATCCTGTTATGGGTGGTTTACCTGTTTATGACTTACTTTCCGCTCCTGTGCCTTGACTCAACTAAAGAGCTGGGAATTAGTGGCGGGATGTTTATCCTCGTCATAGGCAGTTTTGGCATGGCAGCACCGGTTCAGAGCGGACTCGGTGCCTTCCACTGGATTGTTTCCCGGGGCCTCCTTATAGCATATGGTATCCCCCTCAGTGAAGGACTGGCTTATGCCACACTCTCACATGAGTCACAGTTGCTGATCATTGCCATATTTGGGGCAATATCGTTCTTCGCTCTCTTCGGAAGGAAAGGCGGTAAGGTTTTATCTTCAACAGGTAAGATTTAAAAGTGCTTAATGCCGTACATTTAGTAAATTTGTTTGGTTAACGATCTCTCGCTGATGGCAAAAAACAAGACTGTTTACGTATGCCAGAACTGTGGCGCCGAATCTCCAAAATGGATCGGTCATTGCCCGGCCTGCAAGGAATGGAATACATACCGTGAGGAGATAATAACTCTCTCTTCACCCACTGTTGTTGCTTCATCATCTCTGCGTCGCAAACCGGAATTGCTTTCAGGAATAGAGGTAAGTGACAATGACCGCATTACGACAGGCATCAGTGAGGTGGACCGCATCCTCGGAGGAGGAATGGTCAAGGGGTCACTGATACTTATGGGCGGCGAACCTGGCATAGGCAAATCAACTCTTGCGCTGCAGGTGGCACTTGCCACCAAAGACAGGAAAGTGCTTTATGTCTCTGGCGAGGAAAGTGAAGGACAGGTTAAGCTGCGTGCAAAGAGACTTCCCGGCAAAAATGACAGCTGCTTCATTTATAACGAGACTGAACTTGAAAACGTCATAACCCAGGCAGGCATGATCAATCCTGCCCTTCTTATAATAGATTCCATACAGACACTTCACTCAGGGCTTCTTGAGTCTTCCGCCGGATCTGTTTCACAGGTCAGGGAGTGTGCCGCCATGATGTTACGCTATGCCAAAGAGACAGGGGTGCCGGTCATACTGATCGGTCACATAACCAAGGATGGTTCTCTGGCAGGCCCCAAGGTGCTTGAACATATTGTTGATGTGGTATTGCAGTTTGAAGGTGACGGTAACTATGTATTCCGCATTCTCAGACCGGTCAAGAACCGCTTCGGATCAACAGCTGAGATAGGGATATTTGAGATGGCCGGGAACGGACTGCGTGAGGTGACTGATCCTTCCGAGCTGTTTATGCGGAGGGACAGAGATCCGGCGAGCGGCGTCTCTATCGCAGCCACTGTCGATGGCCTCAGGCCGTTCATGATCGAGACACAGGCCCTGGTCAGCAGTGCCGTGTACGGCACACCGCAGAGAAGCTCCACCGGATTTGATACCAGGAGGCTGAACATGCTTCTCGCAGTGCTCGAGAAAAGAGCCAGCTTCAGACTGGGGGTAAAGGATGTTTTCCTCAACATAGCAGGCGGACTGAAAGTGAGTGACCCGGCCATTGACCTTGCCGTGATCAGCTCAGTGCTGTCATCAAATCTTGATATTCCTGTGGGCCAGCATACTGCCTTCGCCGCCGAGGTGGGTCTTTCAGGCGAGATAAGGCCTGTGGCACGGATAGAACAGAGAATCCTTGAAGCTGCAAGAATGGGATTTGAACAGATCTTTATATCGGGGTATCACCGCAATATAAAGGAACAGGCCGGCATAAAAGTATTACCCGTGTACAAAATAGAAGGTCTGGTAAAACTGCTGTTCGCCTGATCAGTAATATCGCTGCCTGTAGGAATCACTAATATTCTGTTGTGACTTGGCACGATCGCAGTCAAGATCAATGCTCAGATCAGCGGGTGCTTCAAATGTATCATTAGCCATTGATCCTAATTCAGGATCAGCGAACAGCTTCTGCAAAAATATTCCGACAACAGGCAGCGCCATATTTGAGGCTTGACCTATAGACATCTCTTCAAAATGTATTGCCTGATCTTCCCATCCTGTCCAGACGCCAGCTACAAGATTGGGAGTTATTCCCATAAACCATCCGTTTGAATGGTTCTGGGTAGTACCTGTTTTGCCGCCCATCTGGTTCCTCAGCTGATACTTGCCCCTCAATCTGAGACCTGTGCCTTTATCGACCACTCCCCGTAACAGGTAGGTCATAACATAGGCATGCTCTTCACTTATCACTTCATCAATAAAAGGAGTAAAGGTTGAGATCACGTTTCCGTTACGGTCTTCAATTCGTGTGACGTACAGCGGCCTGGTATAAACTCCCTTGTTGGCGAATGTACCGTAAGCTCCGACCATTTCTTCAAGACTGACATCTGATGTCCCCAGGAATATCGACCATACAGGATCAATAAAGCTCCTTACCCCCATTCTGTGCATCAAGTCAGCTACAGCAGCGGGTGTAAACTGTTTCATGACCCATGAAGAGATCCAGTTTTCGGAATTGGCAAGACCCCACTCCAGGGTTACCATCTTCCCGTGAAACTCCTCTGGCCCTGAACTGCGCGGCGACCAGGGTATTGTATCGCCAACATCAAATGACTGCGGAATATTTTCCACCTCAAAACAAGGAGAGTAGCCATCCTGAATAGCCAGTGTATACAGGAAGGGTTTTATGGTTGAACCAACCTGTTTCTTTTGCTGTGTGACAGCATCATATTTGAAATACCTGAAATCAGGGCCTCCCACATATGCCTTGACATGCCCGGTATGGGGATCCATTGCCATAAATGAAGATCTTACAAAGAATTTATAATATCTTATAGAATCAAGGGGCGTCATTACCGTGTCACGTTCTCCCGACCATGAAAATACATTCATGTGGATAGGTGTGTTAAAGGCGAGGATAATAGAATCTTCCGGTATGCCTGCTGATTTCATACTGCGGTACCTGTCGCTCTGCCTCACTGAACGTTCCATAATATCCTTGACCTCAGTGATTGTAAGGTCATTTGAAAAAGGCGGATTCCTGTTCAGTCTGGCTCTTTTGTTAAAAAGAGGTTGCAGATCAGTGGACAGGTGCTCTGCTACTGCCTCCTCAGCATAGCCCTGCATCCTGGAATCAATGGTGGTGTAAATCCTCAGTCCGTCCCTGTAAATATTATAATTTGTTCCATCCGGTTTGGTATTCTTCCTGCACCAGCCATACAGCGGGTCATGCTGCCAACGCCATACTGCATCTTCGTACTGCTCTTCA
>JADGPV010000012.1 GCA_017882245.1 Bacteroidales bacterium
AAGGAATGGTGAGGATCTGATACTCTCGCAATATAATTTTATCTTTGACACAGCGTTTATTACTTAATACTTCATCATAGGATGAGCACCAGGGAATTTCTTAAAAGCCGCGTCTTCTGGAAACAGGTCGGACTGTCATTGGCTATCGGCGTTGCCATCTTTATAATTCTGATTATATGGCTTAATATATACACGCATCATGGCCAGTCAAGACCCACCCCCGAGGTAAGAGGGCTTACCATAAAGGAAGCAACGGCAGTGGCGCAAAAAAACAAAATGAGATTTCAGATAATTGATTCTGTCTATACCGCCTTCGTTCCGCGCGGGTGCGTGGCAGAACAGATGCCCCTGCCCGGTCACCGTGTGAAGAGAGGACGAATGCTCAAGGTAACCATAAACGCATTTAACCCTGAGATGGTTGCAGTACCTGACCTTGTCGGTCTCCCGCGACGTCAGGCGCTGTCGCTCATAGAAACTGCAGGACTGCAGGTTGGACAACTCAATTATGTGCCTGACCTTACCGTTGATTTCGTGCTGAAGCAGACTCTGCACGGCCGCGAAGTATCGTCTGGTGACTCAGTGCAGAAAGGTATGGTTATAGACCTGGTCCTCGGCAGGGGACTGAGCAGCCAGCATACTCCGGTCCCGCGTCTTACCGGTTGCACCCTCGAACAGGCACGAAGTGCAATACTGGGCTCCTCCCTTAATCTAGGCGCTTATGTGTTTGATGCTACAGTGCTCACCGGAACAGACTCGCTCAATGCCTTTGTCTTTAAACAAAATCCTGATTATCACCCTGACGCTACCGTGCAGCTTGGTTCAGCAGTATATATTTGGCTTACTGTTGATACTCTCAGGCTGTCTGCTGATACAACAGCTGTCTCAGCAAACGATACGGCAGAGGTCGGCGGTATTACTCAATCAGAGTTATGACCCTACTGATGCGGAAAAGATGGCTGATATACATACTGCTGATTTTGCTGCCTGCCACACGGGCAGGCTCCCAGGAGATCGTCACCGGTTTGCTCTTCAACAGGCAGCTTGCAGACGTAAAGAATCAGCCTCAGTTGAAAGGTGCCAAGGGTAATGATACCCTGCTTCTTCCTTTTACAGATGATTTCTCAGATGACAGCCTCTTTCCTTCTCCGGACAGATGGACTGACAGGCAGGTTTTCATAAACAACACTTATTCGATAAAACAACCTTCACTGGGTATTGCGACTTTCGACTGCCTCGATGAGAATGGCAAACTGTACGAAAACGCCTCTTATTCTGTTTTTGCTGCTGACAGACTGACATCAAAACCGATAGACCTGGCTTATCTGCCTGGTGACAGCATTTATCTCAGCCTCCTCTACGAGGCGGGCGGGATAGCTGACATGCCTGAAAGTGATGACAGCCTTACCTTGAATTTCTGGGCGCCTGATGAGGAGATGTGGCACAGCGTCTGGCGTGTCAGGGGAGACTCAACCCACGGATTCCGCACCGTAATGATACCGATAAAGGAAGGCAGATACCTTAAGAAAGGATTTCGCTTTATGTTCGCTGGTTATGCTTCGTTGTCAAGGGACTGGATAGAAAATCAACCCGGACGCCCTTTTAATGGCGACCAGTGGAACTTAGACCATATTATGCTTGACAAGGGCCGCTCACGAAATGACACAGTACTTCATGATGTGGCTCTTACTCTGCCTCAGAGATCACTTATTAAAGATTACGAGGCCATGCCCTGGCTTCACTTCAGGCAGGCGTTCCTCTCCGTAATGAGCCCGGCAGCCGTTATTAACTACCGCAACAATGACACCATTGTCAGAAATGTCACGCGGCATATTTCAATAAAGGATATCCTTAAAAACGTGGTCGTACGCGATTTCGACGCCGGGGCCACCAACGTCTCTCCACTCACAGACATCCGGTATGATGCTCCGCTACTTTATACGTACAACTCATCATCAGCAGACTCGGCACTCTTCCTGTTGACAGTCTCACTCATCACAGACGATTTTGATCCGAAGGCGGATGACACTATAAAATACTTTCAACGCTTCACGGACTATTTTGCTGTCGATGACGGAACTGCCGAAGCAGGTTATGGTATTAACGGTCAGGGCTCACGCAATGCTATGGTGGCGCTGCAGTTCAGGTCTTTCATTGCTGACTCTGTCAAAGCCCTCAAAATATGCTTCAATGATGCATATGACAACGCCAACCAGCGTTCCTTTGACATTATGGTATGGGCTGATGACAATGGTAAGCCCGGAGTGCTGCTGGGTACGACAGAGGGTCCCGTTGCAGTGCCGGGCACTGACTTAAACGGTTTTGTCACTTATCATTTTGATAAGCCTGTAAGCGTTAATGGCCCCTTCTGGGTTGGATGGAAACAGCTCTCAGAGACATTCCTCAATGCGGGTCTGGATCTTAACACTTCCTCCGCCGGAAGTCATTATTTTATGCTCAGCGGAACATGGGAGCCAAGCCAGGCTCCGGGAACGGTGATGTTACGGCCGGTGATGAAGGGAGAAGGCTCATCCACATCATCTGATGAAAATGCGCTCCTGAATGATCTGTTCAGGATCTATCCCAATCCGTCGAGGGGTCAGGTGACCCTCATGGCATCAGACAAGGCACCCGATGACTTTATAATCGAAGTATTATCGGCAACCGGAGCTTCTGTGATGTCAATAGACCGTACTGACCAGCCCGATTTCAGCTCACTTTCTGCCGGCACCTACATTATAATCATAAAAACAAGAGAAGGAAAGCCCCTCTCCGTGATGCGCCTTATAAGAATCAAATGAATAATTTATATGGCTGAAGAGGAACTGGCGGACAACCAGGAACAGGAGCTCTTTGAGCACTTTCGCGTGACAGTCGACCCCGGGCAGTCGATGCTGCGCATAGACAAGTATCTCACAGCGCGTCTTGAGGGTGTCTCGAGGACAAGAGTGCAGGCTGCCGCACAGGCAGGGAATGTCATTGTTAATGACAACCCTGTAAAACCCAACTACAGGGTCAAGCCGCTGGATGTCATACAAATCCTTCTGCCCAACCAGCCACGTGAGATAGAGCTGATAGCGCAGGATATCCCCATCAATATAGTCTTTGAAGATGAAGATGTGATTGTGGTGGATAAAAAGGCAGGCATGGTCGTTCACCCTGCTTACGGCAACTATTCAGGCACGCTGATGAATGCCCTGATGTTTCATTTCAAAGACTTACCGCTCTTTCAGGCCGGGGAGCTCAGGCCAGGACTGGCACACCGTATCGATAAAAATACTTCCGGATTGCTTGTGATTGCCAAGAATGAATATGCCCTCAACAGGCTGGGAAAGCAGTTCTTCAACCATACGACGGAACGCAGGTATGTCGCACTGGTATGGGGTACACCCGATCCTGAAGAAGGCACGATCACGGGGAATGTGGGCCGTAATATAAGGGACCGCAAAATAATGCAGGTCTTTCCGGATGGCAGCCAGGGGAAACATGCAGTGACACATTACAGGATCATTGAGCATCTGGGATACGTATCTCTTATTGAGTGCCGTCTTGAGACCGGCCGCACGCATCAGATACGTGTGCATATGGCTTATGCCGGTCATCCTCTCTTCAACGATGAGGAGTATGGCGGGCACCGCATTCTAAAAGGAACGATATTCACAAAATATCAGCAGTTCGTCCGAAACTGCTTCGAGCTTCTCCCTCGACAGGCGCTGCATGCACAGACGCTCTCTTTTGACCACCCGGTCACAGGCAAGCGGCTCTCCTTTGAATCACCACTGCCTGATGATATGGCACAGGCTATTGAAAAGTGGCGTAATTATATTGTAGGCAGAGACTAGGGATATTTGCGAATCCTACCAGCTTCCTCCTGCTCCGCCGCCACCGAAACCGCCGCCGCCAAATCCGCCGAAACCTCCGCCGCCACCTCCTCCGCTGAAGCCGCCAAAGCTTCCGCCATGCGATTTTCCGCCTCCCATCATGCTCAAAAGAAGCCATAAAGGCAGGTTGCTGGTACCTGAGTTTTTGATATGCTTGTTGTTCGAATTACCGGAAGAAGCTATTAAAATGAAGACGATGATGAAGATGATAATAATAATGGCGGGTATTTTTCCTGACGACGCAGAGCGGCCATAATTATCATAGCTGTATTCACCGGAAGCCAGCGACATCAGAACGTTAGTGCCCGCATCAAGGCCTCCGTAATAATCGCCTACCTGGAAGCGAGGCAGCATCTCCCTGTCAATGATTTCTGCACATGTAAGGTCAGGTATGGCTCCCTCAAGGCCATAACCCGTTGCAATGAATATCTGACCGGTCGACTCATCTGTCTTCGTTTTTACAAGTACAAGGATTCCGTTATTGAAATCAGACTGTCCTATACCCCAGTCCTTTGCCACCTTATAGGCAAACTCCGACCTGTCATATCCCTGAAGGTCATTTACTATAACGACAGCTATCTGGTTGGATGTTGAATCGTTAAAAGCAACAAGCTTATTTTCAAGCGACTGTATTTGGGATGCCTGAAGAACACCTGCGTAGTCATTCACCAGTCGTGGCGGATCAGGTTTAGGAAGAAGCGTCTGTGCCCCAAGAGAGAATGAGAAAAGCAGCAAGGCAGGCAAGCATAATATGTAATAGATCTTCCTCATTTTCACTGCCCCGTTTCATCAGTATCAAATGAGATCGTGTCAGTGATCTCATTAATGTCATCTTTTGTATGGGGGAAGTGTTCCTTGAGCTGGTTGCCTGCCATAATGATTCCCTCCGTAAGTCCTTCGGTAAACATATTTTCACTGAAGCGCTTTCTCATATGATCCCGTATTTCATCCCAGAACCCCAGTGGCACCACGCTGTTTATTCCTGTATCGCCAATAATTGCAAACTTGCGTTCCTCCAGCGCAAGGTAAATAAGCACACCGTTACGGTCAGCCGTCTTATGCATTCCCGCCTTCCTGAAAAGCCATGCAGCCTCATCAAGGACATCAGCCTTGCATGAGGTCTCGATGTGAACACGGATCTCACCCGATGTGGCATGTTCGGCTTCGCCGATAGCCTGTACTATTGCATCCTGCTGTGCGCTGGTGAAGAACGTTGAGGCTTTCATGTTAATGTTTTCAGAACTCTACCTTGGGAGCTACCTCGGTACCTTTGGCAGCTTCAAAATATGGTCTTTGAGTGAATTTGGTCATTGCAGCGATCATGTTCTGCGGGAACTTTTTAATAAAGGTGTTATAGGTCCTTGCTGCATCATTAAAGTTATTCCTTGCAACGGAGATACGGTTCTCAGTGCCCTCGAGAGCTACCTGCAGGTCACGGTAATTCTGCGTGGCTTTCAGCTCGGGATACTGTTCAACAACAACCATCAGGCGCGACAGAGCTGAACTGACTTCATTCTGGGCAGCCTGGAACTGCTGAAGTTGTGCAGGGGTGATATTTGACGGATCAACCGTCACCTGTGTTGCCTTTGCCCTTGCTTCAATAACCCTTGTGAGGGTCTCCTGCTCAAATGCAGCAGCACCCTTGACAGTATTTACAAAGTTTGGAATAAGGTCAGCCCTTCTCTGGTACTGTGTCTCTACATTGCTCCACTCTGTACCAACCTTCTCATTCATTGGGACGATCTTGTTATAGATGCCGACACCCCATGATATAATCAGCAGTACAATAACAGCAATAACTATTACGGTAATAATGCCCTTTTTCATTTTACGGTTAATTTAGTTCGATGTCAAATTTACAAAATAAATTGTCTTATTTTTGAATTATGATAATGAAACCATGAGAACAATTGCCGTTGTTGCCGGGGGAAATTCGTCAGAATATCCCGTTTCAGTAAAAAGTGCACTGGGAGTGGTTGAAGCCCTGAAAGGAATGTACGAACTGTACATAATTACAATAAAGGGGATGGACTGGTTCTGGGAAGATCCCAAAGGACGCCTTTTCAAGATAGACAAGAATGATTTCACCCTGGCACTTGACGATAAGAAAGTGAAGTTTGATGCCGCTTTTATAGCCATACATGGCAATCCGGGTGAGAACGGCCTCCTGCAGGGCTATTTTGACATGACCGGCATTCCGTATACTACCTGTGACGCTTTTGTATCAGCGCTTACTTTCAACAAGCAGGCCTGTAAACTCTATCTCAACGAATATGGCATTCCCATGACTGGCGGTCTGCTTATCAGGAAAGGACAACAATATGACGCAGCCAAGATCGTCAGGCAGACAGGTCTTCCCTGTTTTGTGAAACCAAACGCCAGCGGATCAAGCTTCGGCGTTACCAAGGTGAAAGAGGTTGATGAGTTTGCAATTGCCCTTGAGAAGGCGTTTGCCGAAGGCCATGAGGTGCTGGTCGAATCTTTTATGAAAGGTACCGAGGTTGCCTGCGGTGTGGTCAAAACCAGCCAGAGGAAGCTGGTAATGCCTGTCACTGAGATAGTTCCAAAGAAGGAGTTCTTTGACTACGAAGCAAAATATACAGACGGAATGTCTGATGAAATAACCCCGGCAAGGTTGTCTGAAGCAATTACAGCACGTATACAGGAGCTCTCCTCCGAGATCTATGACATCCTTAATTGCAGGGGCATTGTGAGGGTCGATTTTATCGTCACCGGCGACGGTCCGCAGTTCCTTGAGATAAACACGATCCCTGGCATGACTGAAGAGAGTATCATCCCCCGCCAGGCTGCGGTATTTGGAATATCGCAGACGGATTTGTATTCAATGGTTATCGAAGATTTGTTCTGAATAAATATTGAGAATTATTTCCCCTCCTAAGTTAGGAGGG
>JADGPV010000062.1 GCA_017882245.1 Bacteroidales bacterium
ACCCGGTATGAGATATCCGGTGACCATTGCCGCAGATGTGGCGAGGCTTGAAATAGTATCACCGCCGAAATGAGCTGCCAGGGCAAAGATCCATAAAGTCACCCCTCCCCAGATCAGGGGCCTGAACTTCAGAATAATGCCGGAAATGAAAGTAGGCATAGCTGCTACCAGAAGGATGTATTTCGAGATGCTCTCCATCTGGCTTGAATGAACAATAAAAAGTACGACCGAAGCAACCAGAAATGCCATCCATACCCAGACGTATATTCCTTCAGCATAGGTATGGATAGATGCTTTCCTGCCCCTCGTAAAACCGTAGATCATTGAAACAAACACTCCCGGTATCACAAAAAACCAGACGTACCAGGGATTGGCGAAATCAGTGAATTTGTAGAGCAGAAACTCGGAAAGGCTGCATGCAAAGATCAGCCATCCCCATAAGAGAAGGTGAAAGCTGCTCTCCGTAACGCTGACCCTGGTCTTATTGATCATCGCGGTGATGACCTTCAGACTCTCTTCTCCTGTCATTAATTTTTCTTTATTTTCCATGGCTTTTACTATTTTTACGTTAAGTGACTATAAGAATTATTCGTTACAAATATAAAGTAGTTTATATTATAAACCAAATATTTTAACAACAATTTTCAATAAATCTTTCGTGTCTGGTGCAACTGCCTTATATTAATGATGTTAGAAAACTCAAAAAAAATAAAATGGGACTGATCAGGATTGAGGATATGGAATTTTATGCTTTTCACGGGCATTACCGTGAAGAACAGATCGTGGGAAACCACTTCATGGTGGATGTGGCAATCGAGACTGACACTGACAGGGCAGGGAAGAGCGATGAGCTTCGTGACACGCTAAACTACCAGACAGCTTATATTGTTGTAAAGAGGGAGATGGAGATAAATTCGAAACTTCTCGAACATATAGCCACAAGAATTCTTAATGCCCTTTACAACGAGCTGAGCGGCGTCAGGAAAGCCACAGTCAAGGTCTCGAAGCTTAATCCTGTAATGGGAGGCAGGATTGGGAGGGTAAGTGTGGAAATAACGAGGTAAGTGCCTTTTTGTCAAATTTGTAATCACTTGCACCACTTCGCCTTTTTCCTCCTATTTTTGTCCTTTCCATTTATCAAAGAAGATGAAAGAACCCGAAGAGATATTAAAGCCTGAATCCCAACACTTTATTGAGCAAGCCATTGAGAAGGACCTGAGCGAGGGTAAAAACGGCGGACGAGTGCATACGCGCTTCCCCCCTGAACCCAACGGCTATCTGCATATCGGTCATGCAAAGGCTATATGTCTCGACTTCGGCATGGCGGAGAAATATAACGGCAAATGCAATCTTCGCTTTGATGACACCAATCCAACAAAAGAAGACGTTGAGTATGTTGACTCAATAAAAGAAGACATTCAATGGCTTGGCTTTACATGGGAAGACCGGGAGTTTTATGCCTCTGATTATTTCGGTAAGCTGTGGGACTTTGCCGTCACACTCATAAAGCGCGGACTGGCCTATGTCGATGATCAGAGTGCAGTGACCATCTCGGAACAGAAGGGCACAACAACACAAACGGGAAATTACAGTCCTCACCGCGACCGCAGCATTGAAGAGAATCTTGACCTTTTCTTTCGCATGAACGAGGGGGAGTTCGAAGAGGGCAGCCGCGTTCTGAGGGCTAAGATAAATATGGCTTCTCCAAACATGCACATGCGTGATCCCATCATCTACCGGATACTTAAGACACCACATCACCGCACAGGAACGAAATGGAAAGTCTATCCCATGTACGACTTCGCACACGGACAGAGTGACTATTTTGAGGGCATAACCCACTCATTGTGCACTCTGGAATTCGAGGTACACAGGCCGCTGTACGACTGGTTCGTTGACCAGCTGATGGACAGCGACTACCGTCCCCGACAGATTGAGTTCAACCGTCTTAACCTCACCTATACCGTCATGAGCAAGCGCAAGCTGCTTGAGCTCGTGAAAGATGCTGTGGTCAGCGGATGGGATGACCCGCGCATGCCAACTTTGTGCGGACTGCGTCGGAGGGGGTATACCCCTGAGTCCATCAGGCGGTTTGTCGATCTGATAGGATATACAAAGGTCGAAGCCATCAATGATGTGTCCCTCCTCGAGTATGCCATCCGTGAAAACCTTAACGAGCGCGCACCAAGAGTATTCGGGGTGCTTAAGCCTCTGAGGGTGATCATCACCAACTATCCCGAAGGAAAAACAGAGAATGTTGAGCTGATAAATAATCCCGAAGATGAAAGCCAGGGAAAGCGTCAGGTTCCATTCAGCCGGGAGATATACATTGAGCAGGAAGATTTCATGGAGGACCCACCGAACAAGTTCTTCCGTCTGGCACCAGGCCAGGAGGTTAGGCTTAAAGGCGCTTATATCGTCAGATGCCAGAGTCTGAAAAAGAACGATGCCGGTGAAGTCACAGAGGTTTACTGCACGTACGACCCGGAAACGCACAGCGGCCTTCCTCTGGCTGACCGCAAGGTCAAGGGCACCCTGCACTGGGTCTCTGCCGAACATGTGCTCGACGCTGAGGTCAGGCTGTACGACAGGCTGTTCAACGATGAAGACCCTTCAGGTCATAAGGATAAGGATGCAAGGGAGTTCCTGAATCCCGACTCACTGGCCATCCTTACCGGATGCAAGGTTGAGCCGTCGCTGGCTTCGGCAAAGCCGCTTGACAAATTTCAGTTCCAGAGACTGGGTTACTTCTGTGTCGATTATGACAGCAAGGCCGGCAAACTGGTCTTCAACCGCACAGTCAGCCTGAAGGACACATGGGCGAAGCTCAACAAGTAGCCCCTTGTTGCCTATTGCCTGCTGCCTACTGCCTGCTGCCTGACTTTATTTGGCATATTTTTTGCTCATAATCAGGTAATTGCTTTGTTTTTTTTCCACAACTTAAACCGAAGAAACATGAAAAACCTGATCAGGTCACTTTGTTTGATCATGCTTGTTGTTTTTGCATTTTCTTCCTGTGAAAAAAACTCCGGAAATACAAGCAAGGGAACCGCCAAATTTTCAGTCGCATCGATTGATGAATCCAACCAGACCAAATCTGCCTTCGCAAATGATGACAGTGCTCTGGTTTCGTACCACGTTGTGGTATCTGTAGAAGACATGGATGGCAATCCTGTTCTCACCGATGAACTTATACCGGTCTATTTGTTCGGGACTAGTTTCATAAGTAATGAGGTGGAGATGCCAGCGGGGGATTATAACCTCACAAAGTTTATGGTTATAAACGTCGCCGGCGAAGTGATATTAGCCACGCCTGTCGGAGGATCTCCTTTAGCATATCTAGTAGATAATCCTCTTCCGATAAGTTTCAGCATTATCGGCGGCACTTCGACGATGATTGCTCCTGAGCTGCTCACTGTAGGTGATTATTCCCCCGGTGATTTCGGATATATCAGTTTCGGGGGCCAGATAATCAAGCCGCTTGGTTTCTATGTCATGGCTGTCATAGACAATCCGCTCAGTGCGTCACCCTTGCCTGCCATGCCAACCACTGCTGAGCTGACGGTATATGACTATGGTTACTGGCACTATACCTTTAATCTGGAAGCAGCAGTCAATTATCCCATTGTGCGAGGGGGTTCTGATGTCTATACTTTCCTCCTTGAGAAAGAAGGATACCAGCCTCAGTATTTTACTTTCGCTGCAAGTGAGCTGGCTGCTACAACAAAAGATAATCCGCTTATTCTGACCATCCCCTGGGACAGCGGCGGATGGCAGGCAGTGAAGCTTCAGCCGGGTCCCGATGAAGGCAAGGATGCCATGATCTCCAATCTCGAACCTGACAGGAACTTCGGTGATTGGAAGTTTTTTGAGGCAACCTTCATCACTGAGCCTGTACTGACTGTTATGCGTTCAAACAACAGCCTGATATGGTTTGATATGAATGCCGTACCAAAGTCGGCTACCATCAAAAAGGTTACACTTCGTCTCACATATGATCTGCCGCTGATATGGGACAGCACTGTCATCTCTCCAGGCAGTAACGGAGGTATTGAATGGTACGGTGCAGTACTGCAGAAGATAATCGAGCCTTGGGAAGAGAAGACTGTTACCTGGAACAATCAGCCAAAGACCACTGAGGTCAACCAGGTCTTTATTACGCCTTTCATTCTGAACTGCAACTTCATAACCGTGGATGTGACGCAGCTTTTTATGCCTGATCAGACGGGAAGTACGAACACGCCCAACTACGGTATGTTCTTCAGGTTATGGCCTACAGAGTGGGTCGAGGGGTTCCGGTTCGGATCGAGTGATAATTCTGACGTCAACTTACGTCCGGAGTTAACTGTTTATTATACGTTGCCATAATAAAAGTCATAGTATTCTTTAGTGAGAAGGTGCATCGGGTTGATCCGGTGCACTTTTTTTATATAACGGGGAGGGTCTTCTGAAAAATATTTATATTTGCACCCTCTGAATAGTGCTCCGTAGTGTAATTGGCAACACGTCTGACTCTGGATCAGGAAAGTTCAGGTTCGAGCCCTGACGGAGCAACAAAAAGCCGCAAAAAACTGCGGCTTTTTTTTGTCTTCCGGAGGAGGTCATTGTGGGATTGGTGATGTTGGTCCAACTGATGTTGACTGGTTTGAATACCTGCGTGATTGGGTTGAGAATGGGAATCCTCTATCTGGACAATTGCCAGGCGGTTCAAACTAACCACATGCTACCAGAGTTACATTCTTTTTTATGCTGTGGATGTTAAGTGATATTAGACCTTCTTTTTAAGTGGTCAAAGAAGGACGGACTTTACACTTGTTCAGCTACAGCAGTTTTTTCCTTTCGAATAAAATCCAGATCCTGAAAGTCGTAACTAAAATCAGTTAATGGAGAAATGGCTTTCATTTTTATTCCCGATGCTTTGCCTGTACTATCAAGATAAAACAATACATATGCGTCGGCATCCATACTTCTGTCATTCCACTTAACAATAAAAGTATTGCCTTTGTAATCCAGCAATTCTCCTGTAAGTTTTGGGGATCTTTTTGAATCAAACCATAACTTCCCATTTTTAAAAGAAATTATCACTTCGCCAAACCATTTATCAGAATATATGCCGACATAAACACTATCATTTGTTTCTGCTGAAGAGCTTTTTTGATTAACATCAATATCTTTCCAGATGTTTTCAGTTATTTTTTTCGCATCTGCCATATTTTGAGTAGCAGTCTCATGATATTGTTTTATCCGGTCAGCTCCCTCAATACCCAAATAACTGTCTTTTATAGTATTAGTAATTGCATTGAAAGCTTCTACAGACTGCTGATTCGTCAACACAATAATACCAAGTTTCATTTCCGGAATAAGTGTCACCTGTGTTACAATACCTGCCAGCGCGCCAGTATGTCCGACTTGTTTATATCCTCTGACATCACTCAAAAACCAACCCAGTCCATAGCTGGCAAAATGGGTATTATAATCTGATGAATCTCCTACAGGTATAATTGTTTGTGGTGCCCACATCTCTTTATGAACTTCTTCACTAAAAAGTTCATTTTTAAGTCCTTCATCATATTTGCCATTATTCATCTGCATAATAATCCACCTGCACATATCAGTGAGATTACTGTAAATACCGCCTGCAGCATTGGCCACATCATCAAAATCGCGGTCGATAACCTGTACAACACCATTAACTGGTGCATGAGGGTCTATTACATTAGATTTATCTTTTATACGACTGAATGAAGCGGAACTGCCTGTCATATTTATTGGCCGCATTATCCGTGTTTCAATAAAATCTTCCCATCTCATTCCGGAAACTCTTGCTACAACTTCGCCTGCCACAATGTATAGTAGGTTATCATAATCATATTTTGTTCTGAAGCCTGATACAGGTTTTAAATAGCGCAGGTTATTAATAATATCTCTTACTGTAAAATTGTTTAAGCCGGGCCAGATCATAAGATCTCCCGCGCCTAATCCCAAACCACTTCTGTGTGTCAGTAGATCTCTGATAGTAAACTCCTCAGTAACATAAGGGTTATAAAGTCGGAATTCTGGAATATAATCGATAACCTTATCATCCCACATTAATTTTTTCTCATCTATCAATATGCCTAAAGCAGCTGCTGTAAATGCCTTGCTATTTGATGCGATACCAAATAATGTATTAGCATCTACTTTTTGCGATGTATTGAGTGATCGAACACCATACCCTTTGGAGTGAATAACCTTGTCATCCTTTACAATGGCAACAGCAATACCAGGAACGTCAAATGTTTTCAAGGTTCTTTCAACAAGGCTATCTATTTCCCTGGAGGTAATTGTTTGGGAGCTTACAGAAACAGTGCCCAGAAATATAAGAACGAAAGGTATCAAGCGAATTAGAACCTGGATATTTTTTTTCATTTTGATATGATTTAAGACTTATTTCCATCAGTTGAGTTGCCTACATCCCGAAGTTTAATTTTCACACCGGATAATATATCTATATCCTGAGCTGTTACTGAAATGAAATTGCAAATTAATAAGGCAAGTAATAACGAGTATTTCATTGCTGAGGTGTTTCTAAAAGTCCATCATGTTTGGATTGACTCATACTGGGTGATTATGCTTTAATTAACTTATCAGGACAATCCGAACACTAATTATCCGGGAAAGGATTGAATCACATAAAACGGATCATCAAACACATTATATATGTACTGAATAATTCATATATTTGCAAATATATAGCATTATTCTCTGTTTAATCTACGTTTGGCATATAAATTTGATAATTATAAAAATCATGGATAATAATACGATAACAAGCAGCGCTCCGGTTTATACCCTGAGTATTGCAGCAGCTCTTTCAGGAATTCCAGTTCATTCAATAAGGCAATACATTGACAAGGGGTTGATTATTCCGTTCAAGAAAGAATCAAGCCGTAACTTATTTTCTCAGGTAGATATTTTAAGACTAAAATTTATTAATAAATTACTGGATGAA
>JADGPV010000013.1 GCA_017882245.1 Bacteroidales bacterium
GACGCTGGCTATGGATAATTATCCTGATCACTATGCTTTTATTCATTACGTACAGGTTTTTGAAACAGCGCAAACTGGCAGCCGCAACCACCGATAATTCAATCATCAATTTTGACAGTGAAATTCCTGAAAACAAATATGAATTCAATGGTATGCCATCATTGCAGACAGTATTCAAAAGGGTTTCCCTGTCCGAGAGAATTCCACCCATGCTCTTTTATTCTCCAGTTGCCATCAGGTGGTTGTTGCTTGGAATAAAATACCGGAGCCTCCTTCTGCCTACAGTATCTAATCCTTATGTGGAAGCAGGGGGTTTATGGGGTGAGTCAAAGAGCCGGCTCATGGATCAGATTGGAATTGAACAAAGAGAATGGATTGCCCCGTATATCACCCTTGTCATCAGTGACAAGTACGACAATAATGAAATGGCAGCTATCATTTTAGAAGCCATGAAGGGCTGCTCTCTCTCTTTCCCGGTGGTTGTCAAGCCTGATATAGGATGGCAGGGCTATGGCGTAAGATCAGTTCAAAATGAGGATGATCTCAGGAAATTCATTGCACTGTATCCTGTAAACACACATCTCATCATACAACAACTTCTTCCCTGGGAAGGCGAAGCAGGTGTGTTCTATTCAAGGCTCCCGGGTGAAGAGCAGGGGAAGGTCATTTCCCTTACGCTTCGTTATTATCCCCATGTTATAGGAGATGGTATAAGCACTGTGAGGCAGCTTATAAACAATGATGACCGCTCCCGGTTCAAGAACCGTTTTTACCATGGCAAAGAACCGCTGCATGAAGGCCTGAGTGAACAAAAGCTTGAGGCCGTACCTGAGAAAGGTGAAATCTGCAGACTGGCATTCATTGGAAGTATAAGGGTTGGAGGATTGTATCGCGATGCATCACCATCTATTACAGACCTGCTCAACAGTCGCTTTGATGCAATCGGAAAGAGCATGCCCGAGTTTTATTTCGGAAGATTTGACATAAAATTCAGGTCTCTTGAAACGCTCATGAAAGGCGAAGACTTCCGGATCTTTGAAATCAACGGCGCCGGGGCTGAAGCTATTCATGTATGGGATGCCTCTACCCCGATACGTAAAATGTACAGCGAGCTCTTCCGTTTCCAGTCGCTCATGTTCGAGATCAGTGACCGTAACCGGAAAAGGGGATTTATGCCAATGCCATTTAGGGAGTTTTATAAACTCACAAAAAGTTACAATCAGCTTATCAGCTCTTACCCGCCCTCTGAGTGATGAGAGCCATGTCAGTCAGCTAAATAATCTTACTTTTACGGGATAATTCAGTTCACTGTCATGTCAGTTAAAGGTATAACCGAAAATCCCCTACTGGGCAAATGGAACACCTTATATTCCATAGCTCCGTTCAGTGAAGTCAAGCCTGAACATTTCAAGCCGGCAATTGAGCATGCCATCGGGGTTGCACGTGAAGAGATTGATGCAATTGTTTCGAACAATGCTGAACCTGACTTTATAAATACAATTGAGGCTCTTGAGAAGACCGGTGAGTTGCTGAATCGCATCACACCTGTGCTGTTCAACCTCAACAGTGCAGACACCACCCCGGGATTGCAGGTTGCAGCACAGGAGGTTTCGCCACTTCTCACCAACTTTGCCAATGACATTACGCTGAACACTGAACTCTTCAAAAAGATTCAGGCTGTATATAACAAGAGAGTTGTCCTGGGCTTGAATGCTGAAGAGTACATACTTTTGGATCGCAAGTACAAAGGATTTGTACGGGGCGGCGCTGCTCTCACGGATGAAGATAAGGCGAAGTTCAGGGCAATTACCGTCGAGATGTCTGCTCTTTCACTTAAGTTCGAAGAGAATGTCTTGGCTGAGACCAACGACTTTGAGCTGCTTCTTACTTCATCTGATGATATTGCGGGTCTCCCTGAAGGCGTACGTGAGGCTGCAACCTCCTTGGCACGTGGGAAGGGAAAAGAAGGGTGGCTCTTTACTCTCCATTCGCCAAGTTATGTTCCCTTTATGCAATACGCAGACCGGCGTGACCTGCGGGAAAAGATGTTCAGGGCTTATGCTGTGAGAGCTTTCCGCGGCAATGAGCATGACAACAGGGCGATTACAGTCCGCCTGGCCGGCCTGCGGGCAGAGGTTGCCCGCCTACTGGGTTATCGGGACTACGCTTCATATGCTCTTGAGGATCGCATGGCCTCTACCCCTGAACAGGTTAACAGCTTCCTCGATGATTTGCTGAAAGCCTCAACCCCGGCAGGCATACACGATCTTAAGGAAATCGAAAAATTTGCCAGTGCTCTGGGACTCCAGGGAAAGGTAGAGCGCTGGGACTGGGCTTATTACTCCGAGAAGCTGAGGATGAAGCTTTATAATATTGATGATGAAGCCCTCAGACCGTATATGCCACTGGAGAAAGTGAAAGAGGCGGTGCTGGAACTGGCTACAACCCTTTATGGCCTTACATTTGAAGAAAACAAAGAGATACCTGTATACAACACGGAAGTGACTGCTTATGAAGTACATGACGGAGATAAAGGTATCACCGCTATACTGATGCTTGATTTTCACCCGCGCCAGGGCAAGGGCGGCGGGGCATGGATGACAGGCTTCCGTGAACAGCGCAAAGAGAACGGTGAGAGGGTCATACCTGTGATATCACTGGTGATGAACTTCACCAGACCAACGCCAACAAGGCCCTCACTTCTTTCGCACAGTGAGATGAACACCTTCCTGCACGAATTCGGTCATGCCATGCACGGCATGTTGTCTGATTGCACATATGAGAGTCTGGCCGGCACAAATGTAAAGCGTGATTTTGTTGAACTACCATCGCAGATAATGGAGAACTGGGCATGGGAGAAAGAGTGGCTTGACACCTGGGCAAAGCATTACCAGACAGGTGAAAAGATACCTGATTACATCCTTATTAAACTGAAAGATTCACTTACGTATAATGAAGGTTATTCATGCATGAGGCAGCTGAGCTTCGGTTTGCTTGATATGGCGTGGCACACTCTCACCGGGACTTATGACGGTGACATAGTGACCTTTGAAAGGTCAGCCATGGCTTCTTCCGAGCTACTGCCATCTGCCGACGGGGCATGCATGAGCGTATCTTTTGCTCACCTCTTCTCAGGAGGCTATGCAGCAGGCTATTACGGATACAAATGGGCCGAGGTGCTTGACGCGGATGCCTTCAGCCTCTTCAAAGAGAAAGGCATTTTTGACCATGAGACAGCCATGTCATTTCGTCGTAACATACTTGAAAAGGGTGGCAGCAGGGAGCCTGATGAGCTATTCAAAGCTTTCCGTGGCCGTAAGCCTTCCATCAATGCCCTTATAGAAAGAAGCGGTTTCAACAAGACATAAAAAAGGTAGAGACACCCAAGTTGGGTGCCTCTACGCTAATCTACCAAAATTCAACCCTATACAGGGTCCCAGTATTCTATTACCAGCCAAACGTTTGAGTCAATGTAAAACCTTTATCTGCATACGTTGCCATCTGAAGACGGCCGACAGGAGCCAAATAAACCCGGTCAGTAAAAGCATCACGGTTAGAAACATTCTCAGGAATGTAGTACCCGATCATATCGGCAGCATTGGTGCCATTATATGTAACAATGGTACCGTCTGCTTTCTTGACCTTCAGCTTACCGACTTTTGAAGGAACTAACCATTCAGTGTATTCAGTCTGGAAGTTAATCCATAAACCCAGCAGCAGATCAGGATTGGTAGCGCCATTCATATAATTAATTTTCTTCCAGCGTTTAATGTCAAGGAGACGGGAGGGTTCGAACACAAACTCCATTCTGCGTTCGCGGCGTATTTCCCATATCAGTGCAGGAACATCCGGGTCACGGTCAGGATCATCAGGAAGACTGGCCAGAGTCATGGCAGTAGTCTTTATGACTCCTTTTGCTGTGGCAACTGCATCTAATGGACGACTACGAATTGCATTAATGGATGCATCTATATCTGCCTGAGCTACAGCCGGACCACCCATCGTAGCTAATTCTGCTTTTGCCTCAATCCAGTTCAGAACAACTTCTGCCAGGCGTATTACCGGAGCATCATTCGTATTGGTGTTTGAGCCATATATTGCAGGATAGGGTCCCGGGTAATAGGTTGGACCCACCCTGTCAATAAACTTATCGGCATAAAGCAGGGTGGCAGACTCCTTCTTCGGGGCATCCCAGAATGTAGCTTCAAAACGGGAGTCACGTGTGGCAACCATATTCTTTATGTCCAGCTGGTCAGCATTTGCAACCGTAGATAATTTATATGGTTGACCGTCATTGCATATAAATGACTTTGCGAGCCATAAATTCGGTGCGGGACCCTGGCTTTCAGTGGTATTGGAATAAGAAGCGACATGGTGTGTAACACCAATGGCTGCATCATACGTCCTATACATGATCACCTCTTTGTTACCTGAAAGATTTTCTGATCCGAATAATGCCCGGAAGTTGCTGGTAAATGAATATAAGTTGGATTTCATCACCAGATCAGCTGCGCTTGCAGCCAGGTCAAGGTATTTCTTGGCTTTTTCCTCATTATTTAACTGGTATTTTTGCCATGTGCCTTCAAACAACATGAGTCTTGAAATAAAGGCAGCAGCAATATACCTGTTCAGGTACTGGACATTGCCGTCAGATAAACGCATATTATCCAAAGCATAGGTGAAATCATCATATACCTTATCCATAACAAGAGTTCTGTCGTCCCTGTCTTTATACATCAAATCAAAGTCAGTATCCAGAAGGACCTTGTCATAATAAGGCACATTACCGAAGGTACTTACAAGCCGGCTGTACTCATAACCTCTGAAGAAGCGGGCCACTGCACTCCAGTGGTTATAGGCCTCATCAGTGATATATACACCCTTCATAGCATCTATTCTCTCAAGGAATAAATTTGACTTTCTTACCCATGAGAAGTTCCAGGTAGGACCAGCATAGTCAACTAACCATCCGGAAGCTGAACCGTCGCCTATCTCAGCGTATGAAACTCTGTTTTCAGGAGCTGCAGATTCAAAATTAATCTGCTTCCCTGAAGAAGTGAAGTCGTCTGCAAAATAATAGCCTCTGAGTGACGCATAGCTGACACCCCATGTTGAATTATAACCTACGAAGTAGTTACCGTAAAATCCATTCGCAAACAAACGAAGGTTATTTTCAGATGTCCAGTAGGTTTGGTCATTCATAGTAGTCAGCGATGGTCTGTCCAGGAAATTTTCACAACCTGTGATAAGAAGCCCAGCTGCTACAAGTGTTATGATAGTCAATATCTTTTTCATAGTTCCTCGATTTTAGAAGCTTAATTGAACACCGAATGATGCACTCTTGTAGGTTGGTACGCCTACCCCGGAGCGACCCAGGTTATAGTTTGAGTCATTCCACATGGAATAGCCCTCAATTTCCTCAGGATCAATCGGTATAGTGCCAAGATGGTCAAATGTGAAGAAGTTCTCCAAAGCCGCATATACGCGGAACTTGGTTACATGCACTTTCTCTGTCCATCTGGCTGGAAAAGTGTATCCCAACGTAATGTTTTTTATTCTGAGATATGCCATATTCAGCAGATACCTTGTCTGAACATTCATGTTCAAGGTAGTACTGCTTCCAGCCTGATCATAGGGGCGCGGATAGAATGCGTCAGTTCTGTCTTCCCTCCAGAAATCACCGGCGAAAGCCTGTGGCATGGCACCGTTTGCTGAATAATATCCGGGGATAGCCAGGAAGCCGTCTCCCCAGACCTGGCGCTTGCCCACACCCTGCAAAAATGCAGATAAATCAATTCCCTTAAAAAACATGTCAGCGCGGAAACCGTACATATAACGGGGAGTTCTATTTCCGATAATTTTTAAATCACCGTAGTCAGGTTTTCCATCTGCAGCTCTAAGCAGCCGGTTGCCGGGATCAATTACACCGTCACCATTCAAGTCTACAAACTTAACGTCACCCGGACCGAACAAGAAGTTGCCTGCCTGTAATCTTCCCTGAGTTGCCCGATAAGGGTTGGATTGTAAATTAACTGTGTAATTATCTGTGGACATGCCGGTAACTAACTTACCCTCACTGTCATATAAGAAATCCCCCTTCTGGAATAGCCGGTCAGTTACATAGCCCCATATTTCGCCATAGGTTTTGCCGACATAGTAGTTATCAATACTTAATGTTGTTCCGTATTCGGTAACTTTCGTAACAGCATCTGATAGCGACGCAACCAGATTGAAACCAAAACCGTTTGTAAACTGATGGCGGTAAGTAGCCTCTATTTCGAAACCTTTGGTTCTCAGTGAACCAAAGTTACTTTGAGGGGCTGTGACTCCGAAAGTTGCCGTGAATCCCTCCTGAGGTACAATCATATTCTTGGTATCACGCTGAAACCAGTCAAAGGTAAGTCCCAGATCGCCATCAAAAAAACTTGCGTCAAATCCCAGATCAAGAGTAACAATATCCTGCCAGGTAACGGAAGCCGAAACAGCACCAGGAGTACTAAACTGGTATAGTTTAGCGCCCGAGACCAGCCATGAGTTTTGCGATCCTGTCATGGTGGGAACATACAGGGAGCCCGGTACAGTCTGGTCACCGATCATTCCCCATGATCCACGCACTTTTAAGGAGCTGAGCATAGGTTTTGTCCATTCCATAAATGGTTCTTCGTGTATACGCCAACCAGCTGAAAATGAAGGAAACCAGCGCCATTGCAGATTGGTCGGGAATTTTGAGGACCCGTCATACCTGAGGTTTGCCTCTAACAAATACTTATCTTTAAGATTGTAGTTTATGCGTCCGAAGAAGCCTAACTGGGATTCCCAGTACTCTCCGCCACTGGTCGTTTGAGTACCGTAGGCCAGGTCAAACTGAGGATTTTCATAATCAACCAGCTGAGTTGTCTGTGACCAGTTGTAGGCATTTTTCCATGACACCATGTTCATTCCAAGCATATAATTGAGCATGCCAAAGTTGCCAAGGTCAGTCATATAGGTTGTTTTCAGGTTGACTGTATTCCATTTGTCATTTTTAGAATACCTGTAAACATGGTCCGGGTTGGCGCCAACAGCTGTATATGTGTAGTTGCTCAATTGGAAGGCCGGCATTGCTCCAGGAGCAGAGGATGAAACTTCAGTTCCTGTAGAATCCACATAAATTCTGTTCCCGTCAGCATCATTCTTAACAATGGCGCTCGACCAGCTGTCGCGCATCGTGAAACGTGTTCCCGGCCGCTTGGTTATATATTCCTGGTTGGAGTGAGTAAAATCAAGGTTGATTGCCCAGTCTTTTAAAGGTTTAATTTCAATACCCCCGGAAAGACTCATGTAATTCGTTCCCTGGGTAGCAGTATTCGCTGCTGCCATTTCTGATGCAGGGCTTCTGATAGGATCACCGTCTTCTGTGGTCATAGGATATGTTTCTGCCCAGCGGTAAAGGTACAGCCATGGGTCTGCAGTAGTGGAGTTTGTGGCATAAGCATATCTCTTATCCCTCTGGGAATACATGGCACTCGCAGTAACTCTGAGAAATTTACTGACGTCTGTTCCTAAATGAACTGTAGCGTTATAACGTTTAAAATCATCAATTTTGGCAGGTTTGTTTATACCTGTCTGATCTAGATATCCCAAACTTATATTGTAGTCTGTGTTGCCCGTTTTACCATTTACGGCCAGGTTATGGTTCTGCGTCGGAGCCCATTCCCGTATCATATAATCGTAAGGGTCATACATTCTCAGACCGATCTTCCGGTTGTTTACATCGTTGTACCAGTCACGTCCGTACAGCATAGGATCATTTGGTTTCACAATGCCAGCCCAATCCTTCTGCCAATCCAGCGCCTTTTGATAACCTTCACGCGTAACATACCAGAATGCTCCGGCAACCGTACCGCCAGTCCGTTCAACAGCGAGCAAGGCATATTCAAAGGCATCAATTCCTGCCATCTCCATCTTTTTGGAAATGTTCTGAAATGACCAGTTTCCGGAATAGTCTACATTCACACTTTCTGTTTTGGCTCCTTTTTTGGTTGTTATCAGGATAACTCCGAAAGCTGCCTTCGCTCCATAAATGGAAGAGGAGGCTGCATCCTTCAATACAGAAATCGATTCTATATCATTCGGATTTAACAGCTGTATTGAAGGAATTTCAACGTTATCCACTAATATCAGAGGAGCTGATCCGCCCTGCAGTGAGCCTAACTGACCGCGAATCTTCATTATCGGGTCTGATCCTAATTCACCGCTTGGAACGACAACACTGAGGCCGGGAGTGCTTCCCTGAAGTCCGCGGCCAACATCTGCGATCGGCCTTGCCTCTAATGTCTTTGCATCAACCGACGATACGGCACCAGTGAGGTTGGCTTTCCTCTGTGTTCCGTAGCCCACCACAACGACTTCATCAATAAGCGTAACATCGAGGCTGAGATTAACATCAATCCTGTTTGATGAGCCGACTGTTACTTCTTTGGGAGTATACCCTACAAACGTAAACTGCAGGATCTGACCTTGTTGAACATTTATGGAGTAAGAACCACCCGGACCAGAAAGGACTCCGGTAGTTGTGTTCTTAATGACCACATTCACGCCAGGCAACGTTTCATTGGTACTGGCGTCTGTCACAATGCCTGTCACTGTCTTGGGTTGCGCAAAAATGCTTTGCGTAAGTAAAAGCCCCAAAACCGTGAACAACACAAATAGTTTTGTTTTCATGTGATTTGATTTAGGGTTAAATAGATTGGTTAGGTTATTTATTATTTATGGAGAATTCAGTATTTCTATCTTAAAAGCAAGTTACAGGTTTTCTCATGAGGTTGTATTTCAGATCTTATTTTTTTTCTCAACTATTCCAATGCCAGGTCTGTCAGGCAGGGTCACCTTTCCGTCAACAATAGTCATCCCTTCGTAGATATCATTGCTAATCAAAAGATTGCCGTCAAGGTCAGCCCAGTCGGCCAGCGGTGAGAGTTGTGCTGCAGCTGTTACTGCACATGAGGTTTCAGTCATACATCCGACAAGTATCTTCATACCCATCTGTCTTGCCATGGTGATCATCTTATACGCTGCGTTCATCCCTCCGCATTTCATCAGCTTCACGTTGATACCTGAATAGATCCCTTTCATGGACAGCAGATCCTGCACAGTCTGAAGTGCCTCATCAGCCATTATCGGCAGAGGACTCCTGGCTGTCAGCCAGGCGATATCATCTACCTGTTCTTTCGGCAGGGGTTGCTCAACGAACTGTACCCCTCTCCCGCTCAGCCACTGAACCATCTCAAGAGCCTTTTGCTTATCCTTCCACCCCTGGTTGACATCTGCATATAATGGCACATCCGTCACTGAACGGACCGTTTCAATCATCTCTTTATCGTTGTCTCTTCCGAGCTTGACCTTTAATATTTTGAAGGCCTTTGCTTCGAGTGTCTTCTGCTTCACTACCTCTGCCGTATCAATGCCAATGGTGAAGCTTGAATTTGGCGTTTTCAGAGGGTTAAGCCCCCACAGTCTGAACCATGGCTGCTCCATTAGTTTACCGGTAAGGTCATGAAGAGCTATATCAACGGAAGCTTTAGCGGCATGGTTGCCCGGCATGATGCCCTCAACATAGTCAAGGATATCTTCCATCAGGAATGGGTCAGTAAACTGCCCGAGATTTACCTTTGAAAGAAACTCTGTCACTGACTTCAGGCTTTCACCAAGGTAGGGAGGCATTGATGCCTCACCAAAACCTGTCACTCCGTCATATTCAATGGTTGTGAGTATTCCGGGTGTTGTGGTTCTCGAATTTGCCGCAACCGTAAATACATGTCTGAGCTGCAGCTCATAAGGTCTGAAGCTTAACTTTAATCCTGCACTGCTTTTCTTTGCTGAATTGGTCCGCTTAGCTGACATGTCCGTAGTTGAAGCTGAACATCCTGTCAATAAAGCTCCGGTTGCCAGTCCTCCGATTTTAATGAAATCTCTTTTCTTCATGTTAAAAATACCAGCGATGCTGTGAAACACGTTCAATTCCCTTACCCGGCGTAACGCCAATAACCCTCTTCGCTCCGAGGAGTGTTGAAGCGCGGTATTGGCTGTAGTTTACCCGCGTCGAATCAAAGCTGTTGATCCTTACCATCCCTGATGAATGTATAAACTCAGTATCACCTATATACATTCCAGTATGGGTTATTCTCTTTTTACCATCGTTCATCCGACCGAAGAAGAGCAGGTCGCCAGGTGCCAGTGAATCACAACCATGTTCAATACTTCTTTCAGTTCCATATCTGTACTGACCTGAGGCATCGCGGGCAAGAATTACTCCGCCAGTGAAATAAATCGTTTTTGTGAAGCCGCTGCAGTCCATTCCCTTGGTTGAGGTGCCGCCCCAGAGGTAAGGAGAGCCCATCATAGTACGGGCAACAGCAATCATCAGGTCAGACACAGGCTCTGCTTTTTCAGCCCATACCCTGAAGTCAGAGGCCTCATTCTTTCTTATCCTGCCTTCCCGTCCGTCAGGAAGTACAACACTGTAAAAGTCTTTCTGCTCACCGGTCTTTTTCAAAACACACCCAAGAACGATATCTGATACCGTCTGATCATAACTGTCAGTAATGACTCCCGTGTTTTTAAGGAATATAAGCCTCTCACAGCTTTTCCATGCAGCCATCTCATTATCACTAAGTTCAGCTATTACATCGTCGCCAGTCCATCCCAGATAAGCATCCGGCGTCTGAATAAAAAGCCACCCTCCGCTCCTGTTAAGTATCTTTACCGGGGTGCCCATCAATGGCTGGGTTGCCATTTCAGCGCCATTAGAAGGTTCGGTCCTCATGTTGCAGACACTTACTGTAACAAGACCCCAGGGTTTTTTCACCACTGAAGTGTCGGGCAGGACAGTTATACTATCATTATATTTATAGCCAGACCGGTTGAGCAGTTCAATAACCTTATCCTTTGCTTCGGGCAGGTTGGTCTCACCTCTGACAGTAATAACGCCGCCTTCAGACATGGTTACTGAAAGGTCGCAAAGTGATTCCATATGCTGAGGTACCATGACAGCTGAGAGAGAATCTATCTGATTCTTAATCTCTGAAGGAACCTCTTTGTTATGGCATCCCGTAAGCTGAAGAGCAGACAGAATGATGATCAGGTATTTACAGGGTCTCATAAAATGTTGTATTACATCTTACAAATTCAAATATAAAAAAATATCATATTCAAGTCAAGGGCAGGATGAAATTATTTACTTTAGTGAACCGGAAGAAAAAAAATGAATCGTATGAACACCTTAATTAAACTATCCAGGTCTTTGATGATACTTATCCTTGCCATGTCAGGACCAGGAGTTCTGAGAGGGCAAATAGTTGAGACAGGTCTTGAGGGGCTCATGAAGAGTGATTTTGAAATTCTTAAGGGGAAAAGAGTTGGTCTCGTGACCAATCCCACAGGCGTAGACCGCTACCTCAGGTCAACGGTTGACATCTTGTTTAATACTCCCGGCGTGACGCTTTCTGCCTTATTTGGCCCTGAGCATGGCGTCAGGGGAGAATTCACAGCAGGAGAGTATGTGACCTCGGAAAAAGACCCCGCTACCGGTATCCCTGTTTACAGCCTTTATGGAAAGACCAGAAAACCTACCCCGGAAATGTTCAGGGATATTGATGTTATTGTCTATGATATTCAGGATATTGGTTCGAGGTCATATACCTTCATCAGTACGCTCGGCCTTGTCATGGAAGCTGCAGCAGAAAACAACATACCGGTAGTTGTGCTTGACAGGCCGAACCCGCTGGGCGGCATACGGATGGAAGGTGCAGTGACAAGGCCGGGATTCATTTCTTTTGTGAGCCAGTTTGAAATACCATATATTCATGGACTTACCGTAGGGGAGCTGGCCCTCTTCCTTAACGGCGAAGGGATGCTGGCCAACGGAATAAAGTGTGACCTGAAAGTGGTTAAGATGACCGGCTGGTCGCGTAATATGTACTTTGAAGAGACAGGTTTGCCATGGGTACCTTCATCACCCCATGTACCATACAGGGACTCTCCTCTCTTTTATCCCGCAACCGGTATTGTGGGAGAGTTATACACGGTAAGCATAGGAGTAGGTTACACCCTGCCTTTCCAGCTTTTTGCAGCGGAGTGGATCAACGCTGACTCACTTGCATCCGGCATGAACAGCCTTAAGCTGCCCGGAGTGATCTTCAGACCCGTCCATTACAAACCTTACTACAGCACACTACAGGGAAAGATGGTGCACGGCGTACAAATACACTTGACGGATGCAACGGTTGCTCCTCTTTCACTACTCCAGTTTTATCTGATGCAGGAGGCCCACAGGCTGTGGCCTGACAGGAATATCTTCGAGATGTGTGATCCGTCACGTCTTGCAATGTTTGACAAGGTTTGCGGCACAGACAGCGTGAGAATTGAGTTCACCAGATCTTTCAAAGTCAGCGATATCATGGGCCTTTGGACAAATGATATCCCTGCTTTCAGGAAGAAGGCTTCGAAATACTTTTTATACGATTAGTCAGTTTTAAAGTGCCTCTCCCTCGACGCTCTTTTCAAGTTCACGGGCGTGTTTCAGGAACTCGTCGAAACGCATTTCCTTATAATAAACCATTCCGTGCGTACCTCTGATCTTGGGGCTCTCATTCTCATAAAAAAAGTCTTTACCTAATATCAGCTGAACTTGCTTGAACTGTTCAACCCACACCTGCTGCGAGAGATCGCTGAAAGGTCCGTCGTAGACCGGACTTGGAAAAGAGGCGTTTACCTGGCTCACATAACAGTCACGGAACGACTGGTTCAATACGGCCATGGAGTTGAGTGAAACCGGGATAAAAACATTAGCCTCGTAAGGCAGGAATCTGTACCATACATTTCTGTAACCTATTATTCTTAGTTCTGACAGGTCCTTTTCCAAATTCCATTGTCTGAGTGCTTCAGCAATAGCCTGGAGGACCTTATAATGGGTATCGGGACCAGAGCCTTCAGGGTCGAATGCAAGGCTTATAATTGTCGGACGAATACGCTTCAGGAGCTGCAGAATCGGTTCAACGTCCCTGTTGCGGTCAGGCTGCTGGGTAAAGATATCACCTGTATAGAATCCTAGGCGGAGATGCTCAATGTTTCGCACCGGAACACCATAATGAGCCCACACAAGCTCTTCTTCAAACTCCCTCAGCATTCCCTTAAGCCTCTGGATATCGGGAGGATTCTTTTCACCGCTGTAACTTGCGCTTATAAGTTCGATATTCTTCTGTATCTGTCTGATCAGCTCATCTTTTGATTTCAGCTTATAGATATCGACCATTGCTCTGACTATCCTGTGGCAAGCTCCCCTGAGTTTGCCCGCATCGTCCTTGTCGGCCACTTTATCTAGATAATGGCTTACATCCTTATCCCACTTGAACTTATATCCGCTTTCAAAAAAGTCCGGATAACGCAGCATCTGAATTTTATTGATCGAAATCAGACAGAGTGTTTCCTCAAGAAACTGCAGCAACATATGGTTGGTGACTGCATTAAAGCCGGAGGTAAGCACAGAAAAATGGAACCTGTTGGTTATTTCCCTCAGCTGTGGAATTATAGCCGGAAAAATCCCCAGCATTATATCATCATGGTGCGGCCCTGTGTGCAGAAAAACAGCATTCTTTTCTCCTTTCAGTCCGGCCTCCATTTTTTTCTTTGTCGATTCAATCACGTCCGTAATCCTGTCCATGCTCAGGTCAGGTATCATAGAGCAGTACTCATCATTTTTCAGATCCTCCAGGACCAGTTTATGTGCATATTTGTCAATCTTCTGGCAAAGATCATAAACAGCCCTTTCTGTCTTTTCAAAGGTCCATTCGCCTTCCCTGTAATATTTCTGGACACTGTCATTAAGCTGAACTGAGGCTCCCTCAGTAATGTAAAAGCGTGCATTCTTCAGGCCTTGCAGAACGGTGGCAGGATACAGATTGTCAGGGCTGTTTTCAAGTGCATTCTTAACAACAAGCGCCTTGGCATCGCCGGCCGCAAAGATCACTGAAACAGCGTCGGGATTATGAGTTATTGTCCCTAATCCGATTGTAATTACCAGCCGGGTTCTCGAAACCTCAATGCCTCCGAGATCACCTGCTGATGCCGCCTGAGTCTCAAAGTTGGTAGCCGTAAGCCTGGTGGTTGAATTATGATCACTTCCTCTGGTGTTAAAAGCAATGTGTCCGTCAGGGCCTATGCCCCCAAGGAAGAAACCGATACCTCCCATGGCACGGATCTGTTTTTCATAGTTAGTACACCAGTTGTCTACCATAAAAATTGATGCCTGCTGAAGTTTTTCAAAGGGATTCAGGGCTTCCCTGTTTCTCAGGGAAAGGTCTATAATGTTATCCGGGAACACCTCTGAATAATCTTTTCCGTCTGCCAGTGTTATCTCATCGGTATTTATAAGGAGGGCTTTTGACGGATCGAGACCAAATCCATCGATGTAGTATTTCCTGACATAATCAAAGAAGCTGTTATGCTGTTTCGGGTTTATAGGGTAGAACTCATCTATCTGGATGAAATGAAGACGTTTCAGTGATGGTTTCTTTTTCAGGAGCAGGCCGTTCTTTTCCCTTATTTTCTGTGCCTCCGGCTTCTCCCAGTTATTCAGGAGGTATTGTGTCCATTTGATGAAGTACTCAGGGGTTTTTCCCGTAGGGAGGCTGATGACACCATCAGGATGGTCAGCTACCCATTCGATAAACCTCAGTGAAGTCAGCAATCCGAGATCCGGGAAATTTTTTACGACGATATAAGGCAGCCTCGTGGTGAACTGCTTTCTTCCCGAATGATCAAAGAATGCCTTTTCAACTTTCGTAAACCGTGCGGTATTCATATCTGTGATTTTTTAAAAATTGTCAATTTCATTTTATCAGGGCATCGTACATCACCTCAACCGGATGAAGCGCTTTTCTTCCTGTACCATCAGCAATGTGATGGCGGCATGATGTTCCGGAGGCAGCAATAACGGTTTCCTCCGAAGCGCTCCTGATGGCTGGAAACAACACCATCTCTCCTATCTTCATGCTCAGGTCATAGTGTTCTTTCTCGTACCCGAAAGCTCCTGCCATTCCGCAGCATCCGTCGTCAATCTCATCAACATGATAATTAGCCGGCATCGAGAGCATGCGGCGTGTCGGTCCTGTTGAGGCAATGGCTTTCTGCTGGCAATGCCCGTGAACCAATATCTTTAGTGTCCTGTCAGTAAACTGTTCAGGAATGATGTTACCCTTATCAGCTTCCCTGCAGATAAATTCCTCAAAGAGGAAAGCATTACGGGCGATTGATCTGGCATCCTCTTCAAACTGTCTGCCTGCCATCTCAGGATATTCATCGCGGAAAGCAAGCAGCGCTGAAGGTTCAATACCTACCAGGGGACACTCATCGTTAATAATATCTTTAAGCAGTTTTATATTGTTGACTGCGATTTCTTTTGCATTCCTGAGCAGTCCCTTCGAAAGGAATGTGCGTCCGCTCTCTTTATGGCGCGGTATAGTCACATCATAACCAAGACTTTCGAGAAGCATCACTGCTTTAATGCCAATGTCGCTGTCGTTGTAGTTGGTAAACTCATCGGCAAAGAGGCACACACTGCCTTTAGTGTGGGCAGGGCGCTTCCTTATTTTATTGTGCCTTTTCTCCCATTTACGCAGCGTGACAGGCGACAGGGCAGGTATGGAGCGTTTCAGTGAAAAACCTACCATGCGTTTAAACAGCGGCGTGTCCGTCAGGAAGTTTGTCACCGGGCGAACTATCATTCCCGGAACATACAGTCTTGGCAGCCATGCTATCAGCCATGCGCGGAAAGGAACGCCGCGGATATCATAATAGTGCTGCAGGAACTCAGCCTTGAACTTAGCCATATCGACATTGGACGGACATTCAGATTTGCAGGCCTTACAGGAAAGACATAGGTCCAGTACCCGGTACAGCTCCTCATGATCAAAATGGTTTTTCCTGTCAGCCCTGGTCAGAAATTCCCTCAGCATATTTGCCCTGGCCCTGGTCGATTTATACTCATCACCTGTTGCCATGAAGGTGGGGCACATTGTACCACCCATAAGGGCACTTTTACGGCAGTCGCCTGAGCCACTGCATTTCTCTACAAAATACAGCAAGCCCTTTTCTTCAGGGAAATCGAACACCATTCCTGGAATCCTGGTTCTGACCCCGGATGAATATCTGAGGTTTTCCGTTATCGGGGGAGTGTCGGTGATCTTGCCGGGATTAAAGACATTGTGCGGATCCCAGGTATTTTTCAGTTCCGTGAGGAGGTTGTAATTATGCCTGCCCAGCATAAGAGGTACAAACTCTCCCCTCAGCCTGCCATCGCCGTGCTCGCCACTTAGTGAGCCGCGGTACTTCTTGACAAGCTGAGCCATGCCATCGGCGAGACCGTGGAATATCCTGACATCATCAGCATTCCCCAAGTCAAGGAGAGGACTCAGGTGCATCTCACCTGTGGCGATATGTGCGTAATAGGCACAGCTGATACCGTACTTATCAAGCATCTGTCCGACTTCTGCAATGAAATCCGGATAGAGCTCGGGAAGAACGGCGGTGTCTTCGATGACCTGCACACTTTTCCTTGAACCGGGAATATTAAGAAGCACACCCAGGCCTGCTTTTCGGAGCTCCCATACCCTGGAGATCTCGCCTGCACCGGTGTAGACGGGGAAATGGTAACCGTAACCTGCATCGGTCATATCTTTCTGAATGGCTGCCGCAGTCAGCTCAATCTCTTCGACAGTCGGTCTGAGTATCTCTATCAGAAGTACAGCCTTTGGATCACCCTTTACAAAAAAGCGGTTCCTGTTCTGCTCAATATTATCTTTTGTACAATTAAGTATGTAATCATCAATAAGTTCGATAGCCGACGGCTGGTGATTAAGAGCTAGTATATTTGCTCTGACTGCGTCCTGCAGGCTTGAGAAATGAGCGCACATGAGACCTGTTTTTCCCTTGTAAACAGGCACCAGGTTCAGCTTCATTGAGGTAGTGAATGCCAGTGTTCCTTCCGAACCCGCCAGGAGGGTGCAGATGTTTATCTTTTCTCCGTTTCCTGAAAAAGGATCTGTATAAAGCAGGCTGTCAAGTGCATAGCCGTTATTGCGTCGCCGGAGCTTAGGATGAGGGTATTCCTTTATTATTTCCTCTGCGTTATGTGAATCAGAGAGAGTATTCCTGAGGTTCATGTAAATGCGTGTCTCAAGAAGGCCGGGATCTCCGCTGCACTTTGCATTGAATTCATCAGTTGTCAATGCCCTGAAAACAACCTCAGAACCGTCAGAAAGCACCGCTTCCACTTCAAGGATATGATCTCTTACACTTCCATGGATTAAGGAGTGTGCACCGCATGAGTTGTTACCAAGCATGCCTCCCATGCAGCAACGGTTTGCTGTTGAGGTCTCAGGTCCGAACTGCAGTTCATACGAGGCAAGATACTTATTCATCTCACCAAGGATGACGCCAGGCTCAACTTTGATCCAGTGCTCTTCCAGGTTAAATTCAAGTATACGCTTCAGATACTTTGAAATGTCAACGACTATGCCGGGCCCAACCACCTGCCCTGCAAGAGAAGTACCCGCTCCGCGCGGGATGACAGATGTTCCCTCACTTCGGGCAAATGCAATTATTTTCCTGATATCATCAGTGCAGGCTGGTCTTGTTACTGCCAGAGGCATCTCACGATACGCAGATGCATCCGTAGCATAAAGGATACGCTGTGTCTCATCAGTGTAAAGATCACCTTTAATCTCCTTCCTTAACCTCTCAAACCTGGCCTCCGGATTCATAACCGTGTCTTCAGTCCTGTCTATTCTTTCTTTTTCAGTCCGAACGCGGGATCTATCTTAAGAAATTTTATCGCAATTAATCCTGGTACTGCACATAGGATCACGTAAACAAAGAAGTGCTGATAACCGCCGAGAAGCTCCAGCATTTTACCGGATACCATACCCGGCAGCATCATCCCCAGAGCCATAAGCGAAGTGCCAATGGCAAATTCTGCAGTCTTGTATTTGCTCTCTCCCACAAAATGAAGCATGTAAAGCGAGTAGCCTGTGAAACCGAATCCGTATCCGAACTGCTCAAGGGCTATAGAGAGATAGATGCCTATATTGCCAGGCATTGGCTGGGTAAATGACAGGAAGATATAAACACTGATAGGAATGTTCATGGCAAGGGCCATAAACCATATCAGTTTCTTCAGTCCGTACTTTGA
>JADGPV010000014.1 GCA_017882245.1 Bacteroidales bacterium
ATTGACAAAGAGACATATATAAATCTGCCGGTTTTTAACCTGAGCATCCCCGCATCTGTACCTGGCGTGCCTGATGGACTGCTTGATCCGCGTAAGGCATGGGGCAGCGGCGAGAAGTGGGACAAAGCAGCAAGGGGCCTGGCTGAAAAATTCATACAGAACTTCGGTAAATTCACATCAAACACCGAAACGGCAAAACTTGTATCTTCGGGTCCTGAGCTGTAACTTAAAATAAATGGTTATATCCCTAACTGTTATTGCTTTGATACTGTCTTATCTTGCCGGATCCATACCCTCAGCGGTATGGGCAGGAAAACTCTTTCACGGTATAGACATCAGGGAGCATGGAAGCGGTAACGCAGGAGCCACAAACACGATCAGGATCCTGGGCTGGAAGACCGGCATCCCTGTACTGATCTTTGACTTAGCCAAAGGATGGCTTGCCACCTCCCTCCCTCTCTTCTTCAAGGCCGCCCCTGAGGGATCGTCACAGATGATGACACTGCAGATCGCATGTGGAATTGCCGCAATTACAGGTCATGTTTTCCCTGTCTTTGCAGGCTTCCGGGGCGGCAAAGGGGTGGCTACAACATCCGGCGTGTTGCTCTCACTGCACCCATTCCTGACACTGACATGTGCAGGAATCTTTCTGGTAGTACTGCTGATATCCAGGTATGTATCTCTCAGCTCAATAATTGCGGGAATAATGTTCCCTGTCCTGCTCATGACTGTATTCCACACCCCGTCACTTCTGTTCAGGATCTTCTCGATAGTGATCGCCTTAGCACTGCTAGTGACCCACAGAAAGAACATTGGAAGACTTTTCAGGGGCGAAGAGAAGAAATTCATAAAACTGAAAAAGAGCTGACGTTTTCCCGGCTTTTATCAGCCTGGCAATACCCTTCAGGTGTGATTTAAAATGTGAAATTACCTGATCTCAAAATCTAAATAATTATGCTAATTTTACGGCCCTGTAAACTACAGTAGTAACTAATATAAAACTGAAATGGAAGGTATTAAAGGAACACGCACGGAGAAGAATCTCCTGAAGGCATTCGCAGGTGAATCACAGGCAAAGAACCGGTATGAGTTTGCATCAAAAGTAGCAAAGGAAGAAGGATACGAACAGATAGCTGCCATTTTCCTTGAAACAGCAATGCAGGAACAGCAGCATGCAAAACGTTTCTTCAAATTCCTTGAAGGAGGCATGCTGGAGATCACGGCATCATACCCTGCCGGCAAGATATCCACCACCAGCGATAACCTTACAGCTGCAGCAGCAGGCGAGCATGAAGAGTGGTCACTGCTTTATCCGGATTTCGCCAAAGTGGCGGAAGAAGAAGGCTTCAAGGAGATCGCCACTGCATTCAAGGCTATCACTTCCGTCGAGAAGGTTCATGAAGACAGGTACAGGAAGCTCCTGGCCAATGTCATGGGCAACAAGGTGTTTGAGCGCGATGAAAAAGTCTTCTGGTATTGCCGCAAATGCGGATATGTTCACTTTGGAACGAAGCCATTGAAAAATTGCCCGGCTTGCCTGCATCCCTTCTCATACACTGAGATCTTCTCCGAAAACTATTGATCATACTGTTCAGAGAAATGACTGATGGTCAGGGGATGCTCGAACTGATGAGTATCAGACAGAGCGAGAGGAGATATATCGATAAACCTGTCGAGAAGGAGAAGATTGAAAGAATAGCAGAGGCCGGCAGACTGTCACCTTCGGCATGCAATGGACAGCCGTGGAGGTTCATCGTGGTTGATGAGCCTGCCCTACGACTTGATGTGGCGGCCGCTACAGAATCAAAGGTGCTGAATATGAATAGCTTTGTACGCCAGGCTCCTGTTCTGATCGTAATTGTCAGGGAGAAATCCAACTTCTCATCCAGGGCAGGCGACAAGCTAAAAAGCAGGGATTATTCTCTGATCGACATTGGTATAGCAACGGCTTCAATGGCATACCAGGCTACTGCGGAAGGGCTTGGCACGTGCATTATCGGCTGGTTTGACGAAAAGAAGATCAAAGAAATTCTTGGGATACCCAAATCAAAGAAGGTTGAGCTTGTGCTCTCTGTGGGTTATACTGAAAATACGCTCAGGAAAAAGACACGCAAACCCAGTTCGGAAATTGTATCCCACAACAGGTACTAAGAATCCTTTTGATTAATAACAAATTATAGCTCTCCCCCTCCCAAGGGGGAGTATCCCGGCCAAAGGTCGGGGGGAGGGGGTTAGTACACTTTACACTATTATTTTAATTTCCCCAGCGCCTCCTTTATCCTGCGGACAGCCTCGGTTATCTTTTCATCAGATGTTGCATATGATATCCTGACGCAGTTTACAGCCCCGAAGGCGCTCCCGCTTACCAGCGCCACCCGTGCTTCACTGAGGAGAAATAATGTAAGGTCGTCAGCGTTGTTTATCACTTTTCCTTCAAAGCTTTTTCCAAAGAATGACGATACCTCAGGCATGACGTAGAATGCACCCTGAGGTACCCTGACTTTCAGCCCTGGTACATCATTCAGAAGCCTGCAGATCAGATCCCGGCGGCGAAGGAAAGCTTCGCGCATCATTTCCCTCGAATTACTTTTGGAGGTTATCGCTGCCAGAGCCGCCCTTTGAGCGATCGAACAGGCGCCGGAGGTAAATTGTCCCTGCAGCTTATTGCATGCCTTTGCCAGCCATAACGGAGCCCCCATGTAACCGATCCTCCATCCCGTCATGGCGTATCCTTTGGAAACACCATTGACAGTGGCAACCCTGTCAGCAACAGATGTGAATGTGGCCAGGCTTGTATGTGTTCCTGAAAAGGTAATGTGTTCATAGATCTCGTCTGATATGATCAGCACCTGAGAATGTTTCTCCAGAACCTTCACCAGCGCTGCCATCTCCTCTCTTGTATAAACCATCCCTGTCGGATTGGACGGGGAATTGAAGATCAGCACACGGGTCTTTGGTGTCATGGCCTTTTCAAGCTGGTCAGGAGTGACTTTAAAATCACTTTCTATTGTGGTTTCTATAATTATCGGCTTCCCTTCCGAAAAGATGATCTGGTCGAGATAACTGACCCAGTATGGAGCAAGAAGGATGACCTCATCACCCGGATCAACCACTGAAAGAAGAATATTGATAAGAGTATGCTTGCCTCCGGCGGAGACGATGACCTGTTCAGGTGAGTAATCAAGACCATTCTCCTCACTGAATTTCCTGGATATGGCCTGCCTGAGGTCTGTATAACCAGGTACGGGCGGATAGAAAGAAAAGTTCTCATCTATCGCCTTTTTGGCTGCTTCCTTGATGTCATCAGGGGTAAAGAAATCAGGCTCCCCCAGGCTCAGGCTTATGACATCTATACCCTGCTCCTTCAGCTCACGACTCTTCTGGGCCATTGCCAGTGTCTGTGATACCGATAACGACTGAACTCTCCTGGAAATATGCTCCATCATGCTTGGTATTTGTTTTTTTAAAAGTGTGAACAGCTCAAATTTAACTTTTATAAGTGAAAAAGAAAAGCGTTTATAACACTCACACCGTCGTTTATCCGCCTTTGATAAAAATGATTAATTTGCAGGTCATAATCCGTCCAATACACTAAAGACATGGAAACATTTTACGACATACTGAAGATCACCCTCCCGGCCCTGCTGGTGATGATCACTGCCTGGCTGGTAATACGCCATATGCTGCAGGATGATCAGGACAGAAGAAGGCAGGATCTCCTGCTTCAGACCGTCAAAACGATCACCCCTGTAAAGTTACAGGCATATGAGAGGATCGTACTGTTCCTGGAGCGTATATCTCCTGAATCGCTCATCATGCGTACGGCAAAACCGGATATGACAGCAATGCAGCTTCACTCAGCTCTGATCAGCAATATCCGGAGTGAGTTCGAGCATAACCTCTCTCAGCAGATCTACATGAGCAATGAAGCGTGGGAGATGGTAAAGAATGCAAAGGGAACGGTTGTCAGGGTCATAAACACCATAGCCACACAGCTCCCTCCCACTGCTACCGGCCAGGAGCTCTCACGATCCCTGATCGAGGAGGTCATGGATATGGATACAGAGCCGTGCCGTGCTGCATTGAATTTCGTGAAGGCGGAACTGGGACGGATTATGATGTAGCCACGCCCTTGGAGGGCGTCGCTACGTGCTGCCTAAAGAAGAAGATTCTATTTATAGAAGGGAAATGCTGCGTCTTACAAACGCTGAGAGCGCCTCGCCCTTTAACATGTTGTTTGCCAGCATCGCCAGATCAACGATCTGACGCACAGCCTGATGATCATTACCAAAACCCGTCAGTAAGGTTTTCCTCTTCTCCTCAAGCTGTTTCAGGTCACCCTTCAGCTTTTCCAGGTCATCCTTCTCGAACGAGGATATCTCCTCGGGTTTCTTTTTGCCGTGCTCCTTCTCCATGAAATCAACCTCGACCTTTGTCTTATCAATGCCTGCACTGTTCTTCCTTAGCTCCTCGGCGTGTTCCTTGTCGAGCTCCTCCGCCAGTGTGATGGCCAGGGGATGATTAGTATTAAGCACAAGGTCGTAGCTGTCAGGCATCTCTCCGTAGAACGAGTACCCTCCGCCAAACTGTGACATATCCTTCATCCTGCGCATGAACTCACTCTGGGTAATGATGAGTGGGAGATCGTTTTCATCAAGGCTCTCAGCCCTGACCTGGAAGTGTGCCTTATCACTGTCAGCCACCTGGCTGCGGAACACCTGTGTCAGATCATCAGACTGGGTTTTTGTAAGCTTTGAATCATGCTTTTCTTCTTTCTTTATGAGGTTGTCAATGACATCGCTGTCAACCCTTAAATACCTGGAATTCTGATCCTTTGATTCCAGAGTGTTGATAAGGTGCGTGTCAAGCTGACCGTCAAGGACAATTACGTCATATCCCTTCTCCGAAGCTTTGGAGATATAAGTATGCTGGGCAACGGCATCTGTGGTATAGAGGTGTATCAGAGCCTTATTCTTGTCGGTCTGGTTCTCCTTTATGAACTTATCGTATTCATCAAGAGTGAAGTACTTTCCTGAAGTGTTCTTATACAAGGCAAATTTTGACGCTTTCTCAAAGAACTTTTCTTCAGTGATCATACCATACTCTATGAAGAGTTTAAGGTCATCCCACTTCTTCTCAAAGTTCTCCCTGTCTTTCTTGAAGATATCTGCCAGGCGGTCTGCGACTTTCTTTGTGATGTGGCTCGAGATCTTCTTGACATTGGAATCACTCTGCAGGTAACTCCGTGATACATTCAGAGGAATATCAGGTGAATCAATCACGCCGTGAAGCAGTGTCAGGAAGTCAGGGACAATTCCTTCGACAGAATCAGTAACGAATACCTGGTTGCAGTAGAGTTGTATCTTGTTCTTCTGTATCTCAAAGTTATTGCGGATTTTCGGGAAATAGAGAATTCCGGTCAGTTTGAACGGGTAATCGACGTTAAGGTGAATGTGGAAGAGCGGATCTTCGCCCATCGGATAGAGCTGGTGGTAAAACTTAACATAATCCTCATCCTTCAGATCAGCTGGCTTGCGGGTCCATGCGGGATTGGTGTCGTTGATTATCTTCGGTTTGCCGGTATCAGCCATCTTGCCGTCTTTCCACTCCTTCTCATTGCCGAATTGCACCTCTACGGGCAGAAAGCTGCAATACTTCTTCAGGAGCGTTTCAATACGGCTCTCTTCCAGGAACTCTTTTGACTCCTTATCGAGGTGCAGAATCACATCAGTTCCTCTTTCAGCTCTTGCTGCTTCTTCTATTGAATATTCAGGACTTCCGTCGCAGGTCCATTTCACTGTGTGTACGTTCTCATCGTATGATTTCGATATTACTTCCACTTTATCAGAAACCATGAATGATGAATAGAACCCCAGTCCGAACTGTCCAATCAGACCGCTGGTTTGGTCTTTATACTTGTCGAGAAACTCGTTGGCGCTGGAGAAAGCTATCTGGTTGAGATACTTATCAATTTCTTCAGCACTCATGCCAATGCCGTTGTCCGACACTGTTATCGTTTTCTTCTTCGGATCGACGTTTACCTTTATCCGCAACTCTCCGAGTTCTCCCTTGAAATCACCCGCTGAAGAGAGTGTCTTCAGCTTCTGTATTGCATCTGCCGCGTTTGAAACCAGTTCCCTGAGGAAAATCTCATGATCTGAGTATAGGAACTTTTTAATGATAGGAAAAATGTTCTCTGTAGTAACTCCAATTTTACCCTTTTCCATAATATATAGTTTTCTTGATTATCCAGCCCACGATCTCCAAAGCGCGTGCCGCAGCATCAAATCTGACAGAGTGTCAGTCGGCTCAGGACAGAGCCTCCATCAGGCTCCGCAGCCTCTGGCAGGCAAGGTTGATTTCATCAGGTGAGATTGTCAGCGGAGGGGCAACCCTGAAAGCTTCTTCACAGAACAGGAAGTAATCGAGTAACAATCCGTAATCAGGAGCACGCGATACCAGTTTAGATATGATCGTTTTGTCTTCAGGGAAGACTGCAAGAAGGAGGCCTTCGCCCCTCACCTCCCTGACGGGAAGGTTAGCAATCTGTTCTCTGAAAAGTCGTTCCTTCTCTTTTGCTGTTGCAGTAAGGGCTTCCCCGATTATCACCTCCAGTGATGCAAGGCCGGCGGTACAGCATAGCGGATGGCCACCGAAGGTAGTTATGTGTCCCAGCGACGGATCATGCGACAGAGCTGCCATTATGCCTGATGATGCGATAAAGGCCCCGAGGGGCAGTCCTCCGCCGAGGGCTTTGGCCAGCACAAGTATATCAGGAATGACATTATATCTGTAAAGTGAGAAGAGGCTGCCTGTACGGCCGAAGCCTGTCTGCACCTCGTCAAAGACAAGCAGCGCTCCATGCCTGTCACATGCTGAGTGGAGGCTTTCAAGAAAACCTTCCACTGGTTGTATCACTCCCGCCTCAGCCTGAACAGGTTCCACCAGCACAGCTGCTGTGCTGTCGCTGATCATTGCGGCTGCCTCTTCCGAATTGAACTCAGCCATGGTGGTTGAAGGCATCAGCGGCCTGAAGGCATTGCGATAGAGTTCTGAACCCTGTACGCTCAGAGCACCTGTGGTGGAGCCGTGATAGGCATTACGGAAGTAAATTATCTCGCTTCTTCCAGTGTATCTGCGGGCCAGTTTAATGGCACCCTCAATAGCTTCGCTTCCGGAGTTTACGAAGAAGACCGACTGAAGTGACGGGGGAAGAAGTGATGCAAGTCGTGCAGCATACTGAACCTGCGGGCTCTGCACCACCTCGCCATAGACCATGAGGTGAAGGTACCTGTCTGCCTGCTCCTTAATGGCGGCCACCACGTCGGGATGACGGTGGCCTGTGTTACTGACTGATACACCTGAGATCAGGTCAATGTAGTCCTTTCCGTCCCTGCCATATAGAAAAGAGCCTTCCGCCTTATCGATCTCAAGCAAAAGAGGGGAAAGAGAGGTCTGTCCCAGATGATCCAGGAAGAGTTGCCTCAGCGACGGCATTCAGCGGGTCATTATGTTGATGTAGTTCATTATCCCGTCACGGTATGATTTTCCGACGGGAAGTATTTTAGGAGCGCTTCCGACAACGATGGTGAGACTGTTTTCGCTTATTGACCTTATGACGCTTTTGTTGACCAGGTACGATCGGTGAATGCGCACAAAGAGGCCAGACGGCAGTTGCTGTTCAATAGCGCGCATGGTAAAATGTATAGTATACTTCTCGTCCCGGGTGATAACGCTTACATAATTCTCAAGCGCCTCAACATAAAGTATTTCCTTAAGTTTCAGGCGCACAAGTGATGACGCTTTCTTAATGAAAATCTCCTCTTCTCCAACATTTGACGGTATAGCGCGCGGGGCGTAGTATTTCATTATCTTCTCAATAGCCCTGCAGAAGCGCGGATAGGTTATAGGTTTAAGAAGATAATCTATGCCATTATAGTTAAAAGCCTTAAAGGCGTAATCTTCGCTGCCGGAAACAAAAATTATATGAGGAGGATTTTCAAGGCTCGACAGGAAGTCAAAGCCGTCCATCTCCGGCATCATGATATCAAGAAGGATCAGTTCAATATCACCACGTGACATCAGAAGATTACGTGCTGATACGGAATCCGAGAAGCTACCGACAAGGGACAATGATGCTGACTTCCCTACGAATTCCTCAAGGGTTCTTAGCCATACGGGGTCATCATCAACAATAATACAATTCATTTCAGGCCAGTGTGGTTGCATTCAAACACGATTAACAAATATAAGAAAAAAATTACAAAATGGTTTTTTCATGAAAATTTGAAAATATTACAAAATAAATGTCGCTTGGAGCGACATCAGTTTTTTATAATAAAAAAGGGGTGCTGGTGCACCCCTGAAACTTTTACTTCAGGCCTTTGGTAAGAGCCGGAGCTGCTTTGAATTTCACAACCTTCTTGGCTGGAACGTTCAGTTTGGCACCGGTGCGCGGGTTGCGAACAACTCTAGCACTTCTCTTCTCAACTTTGAATGTACCCATTGAGGGGAGCTGGAGCCTCTGACCTTTTTTCATAGCGTCACCGAATGCACCTACGAAAGCGTTCAAAGCAACATTAGCATCTTTAAGTGAAACACCTGCTTTTTTTGCAATACTGCCTACTAATTCTTTTTTTGTCATAGTCAATACATTTTTAGGGTTAAACCAATATCTTCTAATCGCATACAAATATATTTCATTATTATTCAAATGCAAGTTTTTTATCTTTTTTTTAATTGCCGGAGGCTTATTTTGTTGACAAATGAGCGTTTTTGTTGATAAAAACCCTCCATTTTTAAAAGACAAGCGCATTTGTGACCTTATCAGAAGCCCATAAATGGGGAATTGTAGTCGCTGCACAAAAAGCGAAAAAACGAGAAAACCTGACTTTAGGGATGAAACATAAAAACATTATATTTGCGGCGGACAACAGGAGAAATGGCAGAGTGGTCGATTGCGGCGGTCTTGAAAACCGTTGTTCGGGCGACTGAACCGGGGGTTCGAATCCCTCTTTCTCCGCAGACCATATCACTTCCGTCAGCCATCTGGCTGACGGATTTTTTATTTTACGGCAGACCGAACCGGGCTTGCCCGGGTGAGGAA
>JADGPV010000063.1 GCA_017882245.1 Bacteroidales bacterium
GCACGCATCATCCTTCGGGGGTTATGCAGATCAACCTTTGCATAATGGTCGGGGTCAAGCAGTTTAAGTGCGAGCCGCAATCCCCCGATGCCTTCCCTGCGATACATCTCGATGAATTTCTGCCGCACTGCTGGATCAGTGTCAGGAATATCATCCAGGCCCCGGCACACGGCATCCATGTAGAGCATAGAGCCTCCTGTCATCACTGCTACGTGACTTTTATCGAAGAGGGAAGGAAGAAGAGTCAGTACATCATGTTCAAAAAGACTGATGCTGTAATAATCTTTTACTGACAGGAAGCCGATGAAGTGGTGCCTGACGCGCGCCAGCTGCTCTTTATCAGGTGCAGCGGTGCCTACAGGCATTTCACGGTAGAATTGTCTTGAGTCACATGATATGATCTCGCAACCCAGGCGGAGAGCAAGATCAATGGCAATTTCAGTCTTCCCCACGCCAGTCGGTCCGGGAAGAACAATCAGTGTATTTTTCATAATTTTCAGGACTGGAGTGAGTTACTCTTCCTCCTCGGCATTCTCAGGATTATCAAATTCCGAGAGACTCTCTTCGTCTTCCGAGTCAAACAGGATCTCATCATCCACAACCTCATCATCGTCGTCTTCGTCATCATCAGTTATGATGAGGTTATTATATTTCTTCCGGGCAACGCCTCCGAAAGAAACCTGCTTTGGAGGCAGTCCTTTGGAGATGGTACATATAGGGTATTCCATACCGGCAGCTTCCTTCGCCTCACCAACATATTCAACAAAGAGTGCGCGGTCATTGAAAAAATCGAAGACATAGAGAAGTTTCTGGTTCTTGCGGAAGATAACCTCTTCCAGTACAGCATTTTCCATGGTTGATGAGCCGGCTCCCATATCAAAGAGTGTGAACTCTTCCTCTTTCTCCCAGCTCTCGGTAGCCATAAAAAAAGATGCTATCTGTGACCTGTCGAACTCAAGTTCTTCCTGCAGGGCATTGTGAAAATCAAGCAGGGACTGGCTTTCGAGAAACTCAAACTCCCGCACAAACGCTTCATCTTCATCAGTTAACACCACGAACCTGTAAACCATCTCACTCACTTTTTCAAACTGTGCAATTTAATATTTTTTAACATACATTCACCGGGTCAGGTTTTTTTTTAGTAAGAAGGAAATTGTATCAACATTATCTGCATAATCCCATAGGTCGGGCTTTTGCGAATTACCATAAGGGGTGTACCCATGCCCTGTCACACACTGAAGAAGGTTTTTGAGTCTTACTGTCTCCTTTTCCACCATCCCCGGACCGCTGTAAAACTCATAGTTAACCACAGCCATGGGAGGTGTGAGTGATGTGTCATTCCTGAGGATAACAAATCCAGCGTCGGTGAAGGGTGTCCTGTTGACGATCATGATTGCCTTGTTATGATCATAGTTCGCGGCATACTTGGAGTGCTCCCGGAGAGACTCATATTTCTTCCAGAAGGCAGGCAGCCGTGCAACATCGTAATCTGCAGGAAGGTAGAGCTTTGAGACATTACGGCAACCAAGGCCGAAATATGAAAAGATATCGTCACCGAGAAGCTCAAGCTCTTCTGGTGTTTCAGTACCGTCAAGTACGGCTATGCTGTTGCGGTTTCGGCGGATGACTGACGGGACGTTCCTGAAGTAGTATTCAAAATACCTTGATGTATTATTGCTGCCGGTGGCGATGACCATATCAAAGCCCGACAGGGTACCGGGAGTAAGTTCGATATAGTCTTTTAGAGCCGTCTCAATTGATATGAGAGTATCTGCCACAGCCTGCATGAGCAGTTCATCCTTGGAGCTCAGCTTTGCCTGCAACCTGTTGCCCGTGATCAGTACGCAGAGAAGATCATGAAATCCAGCCAGGGGTATATTTCCTGCCATCACCACACCAACTGTCGACGGTTTGCGGTCGTCATTCAGCATGGGGTATTCAGATATCCACCTTTTCAGTTTTTCGGTTGTAAGCGCGTTCCCGATGGCTCCCAGAGCCCGGCGGACGTTGTCAGGCGTGAACCACGGATTTGAGAGGTGAAGGGTATCAATCAGATCTCCGAAGCGCCCGGCACGACCGCCGGTCTCTCCGGCAGCGCTTTCACGCATCACCCTTCCCAGTTCAGCGAATGCATCTGAAAGGGTCATCTCTTTTTATGTTTTTCTTTTTCCTCTTTACTTAATACTTCCATGATCTTATCCATCTCCTTCACCGTTATGAAATCCTCGCGCACGAAGAAGCTTACCATCTTCTGGTATGAGTTTGAAAAGTAGTTCCTGACAAAGCTGCTCATCCGTGTCTTGCGGTATTCGTCCTTTGAAATGACCGGAAAGTACTGGTAAGTCCTGCCGTAAGCCTTATATTTCACAAAGCCCTTTTCAAAAAGTATCCTGATTATTGTACTCACCGTTGAATATGCCGGTTTCGGTTCGCTAAATTTCTCAAGAATCTCTTTTATAAAGGCTTTCTTAAGCCTCCAGAGTATCTGCATAATTTCTTCCTCAGCGTTTGTAAGTACCTTAATTTCCATTATTTGATCTTTTAATTATACCAAATATAAAACTAGAGTTTTAGATATACAACTAAATTATTAAAAATATTTGTATCTCCATCATTTTTGAACAACCGCAGGACATTAATTAATAAAAGATGTATCTTAGTCCTCAATATACCGGAGGAAGACTATTGAACTGGATTACGCTATTTGCTGAGAATATCAGGGTTGCATTCAAGGCTATCAGGTCAAACAGGGTGAGGGCTGTTCTGACCATGGCTATAATTGCTTTTGGTATTATGGCCCTGGTGGGTATACTAACAGCCATTGATGGCCTTAAAAGCACTCTTACAGAGCAGTTTACAATGATGGGGGCCAACTCGTTCTCCATAACTTCCCGATCAATGCATGTCCAGGTGGGGAATTCGTCATACCGCACCAAGAACCATACTCATATTACATACCGCGAGGCTGAAGAGTTCAAGGATAGCTTCAAGGAACCTGCATGGGTCTCCGTAGCCTTTGACGCGTCAGGGATGGCCGAGGTCAGGTACAGGGACAAGAAAACAAATCCCAATATCTTCCTGGTAGGTACTGATGAAAATAACCTGATACTCTCGGGTAATGAACTTGAATCGGGACGTAACTTCAATCAGGACGATTTGCTGGGCAACCGGCATGTGACCATTGTAGGGCAGGAGATAGTAAAGTTCCTTTTCCCTGGTGTCGACCCTCTCGGTAATGAGATAAGTCTGCCGGGTCTGAAGCTGACTGTCATAGGAGTGACTAAAACCAAGGGCAGCAATTTCAGCGGAGCAGACCGGGCGCTGCTTCTCCCTATCACTACGGCAAGACAGTATTACTCGAGGCCCAATGTGACTTACAATATAAGTATAATGCCTTACAAGGCAGAGAATCTTGATATACTCTCCAGTGAGGCAGAAGGTCTTTTCCGGGTAATACGCAATCTGGATCCAAGAGATGAATCTGATTTTAATATTCAAAAGAGTGATACCATTATTAAGGTCCTCATGGAGAACCTCAGGTACGTCACACTTGCAGCTACCATTATCGGGCTGATAACACTTTTCGGTGCTGCCGTAGGATTGATGAACATAATGCTGGTCTCCGTCACAGAGCGCACAAGGGAGATCGGTGTACGCAAAGCCATGGGAGCAAGGAAATCGGTCATCAGGCAGCAATTCCTCTATGAATCAGTAATTATTGGTCAGTTAGGAGGACTGATGGGGATTATAGCAGGGATAATTATCGGCAACCTGGTCTCACTTGGCATGGGGTCACATTTCGTGGTGCCATGGCTCTGGGTGTTCGGAGGTGTTATGGCGTGCTTCATTGTCGGAGTTGCTTCCGGGTATTTCCCGGCTGTGAAAGCTTCTGCGGTTGATCCGATAGAGGCTCTCCGTTATGAATAAAAGAATTGTATTATTATACTTTGATCTGAATAACAATAATTTGCCGTGAGTGTTGAAATAATTCAGACGGGGTCAAAAAACATCCCCAGGATCACGTATGATCCTGATGAGGATGTCCTTAACATAACAGGCCGGTCAATAGCTGAGAGACCTGAGGTTGTTTACAGCCCGCTTGAAGAATGGATAAAAGCGCACCTGAGCAGGTTTAACAGGCTCAGGATGGTCATTTTCCTTGAATATATCAACAGCGGTTCATCGAAAGCGCTGCGTGATGTTCTGAGGATGGTAAGCAGTTACAGGGCACCGCAGTACAAGATCAGGATCACATGGCTTTATGAGGAGGATGATGAAGCCATGTACGAGCTTGGCGAACATTACCGTGATGCTGCAGGTGTAGCCATGGATGTACAGATGGTATTGTAAAACTACAGTATCATTTGGAATAAAAACACGTAGAGACGTCCAATTTGGGCGTCTCTACATATATAAAGAAACCGGATCGGTTTACAGCATTTTACCCATCAACTCAATGAGGTCAACGCATCTTGCCGAGTAACCCCACTCATTGTCGTACCATGCCAGTACCTTGATCATCGTGCCGTTCACCATGGTGCTCTGAGCATCAAATACTGATGAAGCAGGATTATGTACCACGTCCACGGAGACGATCTCGTCCTCAGTATATTCCAGGATGCCTTTCATTGGTCCTTCGGCTGCTTTCTTCATTGCAGCGTTGATCTCTTCTTTTGTGGCTGCCCTCTTCAGCACTACCACCAGGTCAACCAGCGAGCCGGTTGGAGTGGGGACCCTAACTGAAATGCCATCAAGTTTACCCTTAAGTTCCGGAATAACCTTGCCTACTGCTTTTGCCGCACCGGTAGTGGTTGGTATCTGTGACAGCGCTGCTGACCTGGCCCTGCGCAGATCTTTATGCGGAAGGTCAAGGATCCTCTGGTCATTCGTGTATGAGTGAATGGTTGTCATGAAGCCGATCTCAATGCCAAAGTTATCATTCAGAACCTTTGCAACGGGTGCAAGGCAGTTGGTTGTACATGAAGCATTTGATATGCACTGATGCTCAGGCTTGAGCATATTGTCGTTTACACCTACAACTATCATAGCATCGATAGCGTCCTTTGCAGGGACTGTCAGAATAACTTTTTTGGCTCCGTTCTTAAGGTGATCACCATAACCGCCTTTGGGGCTCTCTTTGGAAGTGAAAATGCCTGTTGATTCAATAACTATATCGGGTTTTGATACCCAGGGAATAGCTGCAGGGTTCTTCTCTGCATGCACTCTGATCTTATCTCCGTTTACGATGATGTTCTGGTCATCGTGAGTGACGCCCGGGAACTTACCCTGCGTCGAATCATATTTTAAAAGATGTGCAAGTGTTTTTGTGTCGGTAAGGTCATTGATCCCTATGATCTCAATATCAGGCCTTTCAAATGCCAACTTGAACACATTGCGGCCTATCCTTCCGAAACCGTTGATAGCTACTTTAATCTTTGCCATTGTTAATGCTTTAAATGGTTAGTAAAATGAATGACAAAAGTAAAAAATAAAAGGGAGAGACAAAAAGAAGGCTGCAATTATTCTACCTGAATCTGTTTCTTTTTGGAAAACATTTTAAAGATGCCCTGAGGGTTTATGGGATCAAGGATCCACCCGATACGATAACTGACAAAAATTGCCGGGAATATCTGTCTGTTATCCTCAGTTGCCATAATGGGAATTGTTTTGGCGAAGGCATGAAGCGAAACGCCTATTTCCAAAGCGTGTGTAAGTCTGTCGTTATTACTGTACTCGAAGTCAAAACCACCGCGCGCATAAAGTCCGGGATACAGTTTTATCTCATCGAAACCCTTGAAAAATGAGGCTTTGCCAAGAATTTCAACAGGCTGATGGAGTGTGACATCAAACTTCTGTTCCTCATAGGAATATGCATCGACGATAATCTTATAATAGATCGGTTTGGCAAACATAAGTGTGGCTCCTCCGCCGGCAAACCAGCTTACCGAGACACCTCCCAGGTCATGTTTCTCGAAGATCTCCTGCTGCCATCCTGCCCCTGCTCCAATGGTCCATGTTGAATTAAGCTTGCCGAAGACAAAGTTACCATAGCCCGGGTTATAATAATTGGAGAGTTTTATCTCTTTCGGGTTTTTAAACCCTTCGACACTGCCTTCAATAAAGTATCTGTTATTTGGCTTTGTCTGACGCAGTTCGCGATAGATTACCGACCATCCGTCAGTATTAAGCAAAGCGCCTATAGAGCGCTCATTACGCCAGAACATCCTGTTCTGGGGGTCAAGCTCACCCTGTGCAAGGAGCGGCCCGCAAACCATTACAAATAATATAACGTGCCACAATCTCATATTCAGGATGCCTCAAATAATAAGACTGGAAGTAGGAGGAAAGTGATCGTCAGCCCGCCTGTTCCGTAGTGTCAGCATTGTTGCTGCTGTAAGCCGGGCACGCTGAACGGTTGCATGAACTGAGAGCGAGCGCAGCAAGAAAAGCAATTACAACTATAAGACTAACTTTTTTCATATTAACTGCCAATTAGTTCCGTCACAAAAATAACTTTATTTTTAAAACAAAATTTGTGCCGGTTTATTATTTTGACAAGCATTTATTTTTAAACCTTGAACGATATGGATTGTTATACTTAAAATTAAAATCGAATGAAATCTTCTTTGTATATAACAGGAATTATAATAATAGTATTGTTATCAATGGAAAGTAAAATGTCATCGCAGGAAAAGCCTGCATACAATGACCTGACTTCTGAGGAGTCGAAGGTCATAATAAAAAAAGCGACTGAATATCCCTATACGGGGCTATATGAAAACTTCAGCGGTAAGGGCACTTATCTCTGCAAACAATGCGGTAATGCGCTCTATTATTCAGACTCGAAGTTTGACGCCCGCTGCGGTTGGCCAAGTTTTGATGATGAGATCGATGGAGCGGTAAAACGGTTAAAGGATGCTGACGGCAAACGTACGGAGATCATCTGTGCATCATGTGGCGCTCACCTCGGACATGTGTTTAGCGGAGAGGGATTTACCCCCAAAAACACCCGACATTGCGTAAACTCGGTCTCCCTTGATTTTGTACCGGTACATCTTGATGCAGGTAATTACGGCACTGCACTGTTCGCCGGCGGATGCTTCTGGGGTGTGGAGTATTTCCTTCAGAAAGAACCGGGGGTGGTAGCTGTGGTATCAGGATATACCGGTGGCAAGTTAAAGAATCCGTCGTACCGCGAGGTGTCTACGGGTACAACAGGTCACGCTGAGACGGTGAAGGTAACCTA
>JADGPV010000064.1 GCA_017882245.1 Bacteroidales bacterium
CATCTGGATCTTTGGTTCTAGATGGACATTCTTCAATAATTTGATGGTCTACGACCATCTGTGTTTTGTTTCTGTTTCAATATTCTACAATAGTTTGATGGTCTACGACCATCTGGATCTTTGGTTCTAGATGGACATTCTTCAATAATTTGATGGTCTACGACCATCTATTTTGCATCGGTCGAATTATTTACAATTATTTGATCCTCGTAGAGGATCCAATTATGGTAGAAATATGAATAACCAAAAAAAATGACCCTTGTAGAGGGTCGAATAATTTTAGTTTTTAATAATAAATTCTACAAAAAAACCGCCTCAGGAATTATCTGAGGCGGTTTTTGACATACCTCTGTTAAGATTACTTCACTTCTTCGAAGTCAACGTCAGTGACCTGCTGGTCGTCGGCGGGTTTTTTGCCGCCGGTCTCATCACCTCCCATCGGTCCTGACTGCGGTCCTGATTGCGGACCGGCCTGCTGCCCAGGGCCCTGTGCCTGCTTGTACATATCTTCGGAAGCTGCCTGCCATGCGGCGTTGATCTCAGAGAGAGCGCGGTCTATGGCAGTCACATCCTGGCTCTTGTGAGCTTCGCGCAGCTGACCCAGTGCGTTCTCTATGCGACCTTTTTTGTCAGTTGGAATCTTATCGCCGTACTCCTTCAGCTGTTTCTCGGTATTGAAGATCATGCTGTCAGCAGTATTGACCTTATCAGCCTTTTCTCTGGCTATCCTGTCAGAGCTCTCATTAGCCTTGGCTTCTTCGCGCATACGGCGTATCTCATCATCGCTTAGACCTGATGAGGCCTCTATGCGTATCTTCTGTTCCCTGCCGGTGCCTTTGTCCTTTGCAGACACATTAAGTATACCGTTCGCATCTATGTCGAAAGTCACTTCAATCTGTGGTATACCCCTCGGGGCAGGCGGGATGCCGTCGAGGTGGAACCGGCCGATGGTTTTGTTGCCTGTGGCTATCGGTCTTTCACCCTGCAGTACGTGTATCTCCACTGAAGGCTGGCTGTCGCTGGCCGTGGTGAAGGTCTCGGTCTTGCGGGTTGGTATGGTTGTGTTTGATTCAATCAGTCTTGTCATTACTCCACCCATAGTCTCTATTCCAAGAGAGAGCGGGGTGACATCAAGAAGTAGCACATCCTTTACTTCACCGGTGAGAACACCGCCCTGTATTGCGGCGCCGACGGCAACGACCTCGTCAGGGTTTACGCCCTTTGACGGCACCCTGCCGAAGAACTTCTCAACGATCTGCTGTACGGCCGGTATACGTGTTGATCCGCCTACGAGCAACACTTCATCAATGTCCGTGGTCTTCATTCCTGCGTCTTCAAGCGCTTTGCGACAAGGCTCTATGGTAGAGTTCATAAGCTTGTCAATCAGTTTCTCAAACTGTGCCCTTGTAAGTGTCTTAACAAGGTGTTTGGGAATACCGTTGACAGGCATAATATATGGCAGGTTGATCTCGGTTGAAGTAGCGCTTGAAAGCTCAATTTTTGCTTTCTCTGCTGCTTCCTTAAGTCTCTGCAGTGCCATCATGTCCTTGCGAAGGTCAACACCTTCCTCTTTCATGAACTCATCGGCAAGCCAGTCTATTACGATGTTGTCGAAGTCGTCTCCGCCAAGGTGGGTATCACCGTTGGTTGATTTGACCTCAAAGACACCGTCTCCCAGTTCAAGAATGGATATATCAAATGTTCCGCCGCCAAGGTCGAAGACAGCGATTTTCATGTCACGTGATTTTTTATCAAGACCGTATGCAAGAGATGCTGCCGTAGGTTCGTTGATGATCCTTTTTACTTTCAGACCTGCTATCTCACCAGCCTCTTTCGTTGCCTGGCGCTGTGAGTCATTAAAATATGCCGGTACAGTAATAACAGCTTCGGTGACTTCCTGGCCAAGATAATCCTCTGCAGTCTTCTTCATCTTCTGAAGTATAATAGCTGAGATCTCCTGAGGTGAATAGTTGCGGTCATCGATCTTCACCCTTGGCGTGTTATTGTCACCACGGATGATCTGATAAGTCAGTTTCTTCATCTCGTTAGTTACCTCATCGAAGCTTCTGCCCATGAAACGCTTGATGGAAGATACTGTCTTGCGGGGATTGGTGATAGCCTGCCTTTTTGCAGGGTCACCTACCTTGCGTTCGCCGTTCTCAAGAAAAGCCACCACTGAAGGGGTGGTTCTTTTACCTTCACTGTTAGGTATTACAACAGGTTCATTGCCTTCCATAACTGCAACGCACGAGTTGGTTGTACCCAGGTCAATACCGATAATTTTTCCCATTTTTATTCTGTTTTATACTTTGTAATCCTTATTGTTATCACACTTTATGACAATGATTATGCCACAGGCTTAATAACCGGCTTATTATGAAATTATGTCATGATTAGCTGAAAATGGTTTTTTCCCGGTTATGACAAAAAGGCAGAATAAGTTCAAGAGTCTCATGTCCGACATTATCATTGTCTTATTTTGTAGCTTTGCGGCGACAATAATACACAGAGCTATGTCAGCACAAAAAGTTGTAAAAATTGTAACCACACACGTGCTTTATGAAATGAAGCTCAAGGGTGAGAAGATAGCAATGCTCACTGCATATGATTATTCTATGGCGAAGATCCTTGATGAGGCGGGAATTGACATCATTCTCGTGGGAGACTCAGCCTCCAATGTCATGGCCGGATTTGAAACGACACTGCCGATCACTCTTGACAACATGATCTATCATGGTGCCTCGGTGGTCAGAGGAGTCAAGCGGGCTCTTGTTATTGTCGACCTTCCGTTCGGCACATACCAGGGTAACTCGCGTGAGGCGCTTGCATCGTCAATAAGGATAATGAAAGAGACCGGAGCCAGTGCCGTCAAGATGGAAGGCGGACGCGAGATCACCGAATCGATTGAACGCATTCTTTCGGCCGGCATTCCTGTTATGGGTCATCTGGGCCTGACACCACAGTCAATTCATAAGTTCGGAACCTATGTCGTTCGTGCCCGTGAAGAAGAGGAAGCCAGGAAGCTTAAGGAAGACGCCAAAATAATTGAGAAGGCAGGATGTTTTGCCATTGTTCTTGAGAAGATCCCTGCTGCGCTGGCCGGGGAAGTAGCTGAGGCAGTCAAGGTACCGGTGATAGGTATTGGCGCCGGACCGCTGGTTGACGGTCAGGTTCTGGTGCTGCATGATATGCTCGGCATAAATATCGAGTTCTCCCCGCGTTTCCTGAGAAGATATCATAATCTCCATGATGAGATAAAGGGTGCGGTCCAGAGTTATATAACTGACGTGAGATCACGTAATTTCCCGAATGATAAGGAGCAGTATTAGATGAAAAAGAATACGCCGGCAATCCTATATGAAGACAATCATATAATCATAGTCAATAAGCGTACTTCAGATCTTGTTCAGGGTGACGGAACCGGTGACGAGCCGCTTGACGACATTGTCAGGACATATATTAAGGAAAAATACAAGAAACCCGGTGATGTCTTTCTGGGTGTGGTACACCGGCTTGACAGGCCCGTGAGCGGTTGTGTGGTCTATGCCCGCACCTCCAAGGCACTTACAAGATTAAGTGAACTGTTCAGGACAAGGGAGGTGAAGAAGTGCTATTGGGCAATTGTCTCCGACCGGCCGCCTGCTGAAGAGGGTATACTGCGTAACTACATTAAGAAAAATGAGAAACAGAATAAGTCCTATGTCTATGATACCGAAGTAAAGGGGTCAAAAGAGGCTGAGCTTTCATACCGTCTGGTGGGACATTCTGAAAGATACTACCTGCTGGAAGTTGATCTTCACACCGGCCGGCATCACCAGATCAGGGCCCAACTTGCAGCTGCGGGATGCCCTGTGAAAGGCGACCTTAAGTACGGGTCAAAGAGATCAAATGAGGGCGGAGGCATCTCGCTGCATGCCCGGAGCATTTCATTTATCCATCCTGTAAGAAATGAACAGGTGACTGTTGTGGCTCAACCACCTGATGACAAGATATGGAAGCTCTTTGCAAACATTTAGTCCTGTATAACCATAAAAAGAGAAGAGATGCCTCTGCCGCACCTCTTCCCAACCTAACCCAAAACTAACCTAATTCAACCACCTGTTAATGCTGCACCCTGGTTGCGGGCGTCCGCAGCTTAAAATTCCTATTTCTTCATTAATATCTTTCTTACCTCATCAAGGATAAGGTCGGCTTCCTTAGCCTTCTCTTTCGGCGCCCTGATATTTACAATAACTCCGTCTATGGAGAGATTATAGTTCACGCCCTCTTTGGCTTCCGGATTGCCGAACATCTGATTCATTTCCCTTCCTGAAGACATACCCGGTCCGCCCATTTCTTTTTCAACGAAAACCATCTGGTCACCTTTTTCTCTGCTTTCTCTGCCATGCCATTCTTTTCCGTCTTTTGTCTCAATGATAATCCTGTCACCCTTAAAATCCAACGTATCATGAGATGTGATCGTTGTATCTTTTTCCACCCCGTTTGCATCAACGGTAACGATGGTTACCTTCTTTTCAACCTGTTTCTTTTGCTGCGCAGACACCGTACCTGCTGCAATGAAAAGAACTGCCATAATGGCTGCTGCCGTTTTTAAACTTTTTCCCATTCGTTTCGTCTGAGTTGGATTGATGATACAAAAATAAACCTTAAAATCCGACTGGTGGTTAAAGTGAGGTTAAAACTGGTTAACAAAAAGTTAAAACGATTTTCAGGCTTATTAATATATGTAATTTTGTGTCATGACTAAGCGGACGTTAATAGGCCTTATAGCATTAATGGTGCTGTCACTCATTGCCATAATCTGGGTGCAGATTACCTGGATCGGCAATTCAATCAAGGTCCGGAATGAACAATTTGATTTTTTTGTCATCAACAGTCTACGCAACACTGCTCAGTCGATGGAATCATCACGCCGGCTTTCCTTCCTTAATGAAATGTTTCTGAGGGGGTATTCACAGGCTCCGCGTTTACAGACATATTCTCCGGTTCAGGATTCTTATTCAAGCAGTGTGACTTTTAAAAGTTCTTCATCCCCTGACAAAGATTCAGTTGAGATTGTCGTGGCCACAAATAACAATCCGCCTGTAAAAATGAAAGTACCCCGTAATGAAGCCAATAAAACTATTGAGCGGAGCGTGGTCGTTAATCCAGACGAATACATGCGGTGGGCGCAGCAGCAGGCAGGTGCATTTCAGTCGATGAGCAATCAGCTGGTAAGTGAAATGTATGACTGGGAAAAAGATCTTCATATTAGCAAGGAAGAGCTTCTGCATACTCTTCAGGGCGAATTTAAGGCCTCAGGCATTGAAACGCCGTTTGAATTTGCAATTCTCAGGGCTGATTCCCTGGCGGACGGGATATACAGTAAAGTAAAACTTAAGGAATTCACAGAGAGTCCTTATAAGGTCAACCTCTTCTCTGACGGCCTCGTGAGAAAAGGCGAGACATTATCTGTCGTTTTCCCGCGCAAAACAAACTATGTTCTTGGCTCAATGGGACTGATGCTTGGAGGCTCAGGACTCTTTTTGCTCATAATATTCTCAACTTTTGCCTTAAGTCTTTATTTTATTCTCAGGCAGAAGAAGACCTCAGAGATGCAGGCTGACTTCATTAATAACATGACTCATGAGTTCAAGACACCCATTGCCACTATTTCCCTTGCTGCCGATACCATTGCAAACAGTAAAGTCATATCCGATGAGGATAAGGTAAGACATTTCGTGGGGATGATCAAGAAGGAGAATTCGCGCATGAACAGGCAGGTAGAGACTATTCTGCAGATAGCAACCCTTGACAAGCATGAGATGGATTTTGATTTCAGTGAGACAGATCTGCATGAAGTGATCACCCAGGCTATTGAGACGGTGGAGATTCAGGTCACTGAGCGGGGCGGCGTGATAAAGCGTCAGCTTGATGCAGCCAGAAGTCTCGTTACCGGTGATGCTGAACATCTTCGTAACCTGGTGCACAATCTGCTTGACAATGCTAATAAGTACTCGGAAAAGGCTCCGGAGATAACGGTGAGGACGACAGACAATGACAGCGGGATTTTCCTTTCTGTTGAAGACAAGGGTATAGGGATGACCAAAGCAGTGCAGCATCGGGTATTTGAAAGGTTTTACAGGGAGACGACCGGAAATATACACAATGTAAAAGGATTCGGACTGGGGCTTAACTATGCCAAGGTCATCACTGATGCCCACGGAGGGACCATAACTGTTGAGAGCGAAGAGGGTCACGGAAGCACTTTTACTGTATTTTTACCATTTAAAGGAGAAACGCGGGCATGAGTAAAAAAGGTGCAAAGATCTTTCTGGTCGAAGATGATCTGAGTTTCGGCTCAGTTCTTAAATCTTATCTTGAAATAAACGATTATGCCGTTGATCTCGTTGACGACGGCAAGATCGCTGTAGATACTTTCAGGAGGGGGGTATATGACCTGTGCATACTTGATGTAATGCTTCCGCATGTCGATGGCTTTACCATCGCTTCAGAGATCAGGAGCATGAACTCCGCCATTCCCATCGTTTTCCTGACGGCGAAGAAACTGAAGGAAGATCTTTTGCGCGGTTACGGTATTGGTGCTGACGACTATATCACAAAACCGTTTGACACAGACATCCTGCTCTGCAAGATCAGGGCTATCATTTCCCGGAGGGACATACAGGACGGATCAAAGGATTTTTATGAGATCGGAAAATTTATTTTTAACGCCAAGCTGAGGACTCTCACCATCGGTGATGTTGAGCGGAAGCTCTCCCCAAAGGAGGGACAGTTGCTTGAAATGCTGGCACTGGCATCCAATTCACTGGTAAGCCGTGAAGCAGCTCTTAAAAAGATATGGGGCACTGATGATTATTTCACGGCGCGAAGCATGGACGTCTATGTGACTAAACTTAGAAAGTACCTGAGTGATGACCCGCAGATAGTTCTGAAGAACATTCATGGGAGTGGCTTCCAGCTTGTTGTAGGAGAAAAGGTCTGAAGTCCTGCGGTCTGTTGTCTGTTGTTCGTTATCGGTTATCAGTTTTTTTAAATC
>JADGPV010000015.1 GCA_017882245.1 Bacteroidales bacterium
CCTTCTCAATGTTGCCGACAAATATGACATCACAGTCACCCTTGACGGCGGTGGATCCAAAGGTCAGGCAGAGGCGATACGTCTCGGAATTTCCAGGGCTCTCATCAAGGTAGATCCGGAAAATAAGCCCAAGCTGAAGGCTGAAGGCTTCACCACCCGCGATCCCCGCGAGGTAGAGAGGAAGAAACCCGGCAGGCCAAAAGCCCGCAAGAGATGCCAGTTCAGCAAGCGTTAGGAGTTCAACAGCAATTATTATAGATGCAGGTTTAGTATCTAAATTGCATTGACTTCCCGCAAGGAACTACTCTGCAATTGACTTCACGGAACGTAAACTTTAACAAACACACAAAATGTCAAGAACAAATTTCAAAGAATTACTTGATGCCGGCGTACACTTCGGGCACCTGAAGAGAAAATGGAATCCGGCGATGGCTCCCTATATATTTATGGAGCGTAACGGCATTCATATCATTGACCTCGAAAAGACCTCAGCCAAAATAGACGAAGCAGCTGCTGCAATGAAGCAGATAGCCAAGTCAGGCCGCAAGGTGCTTTTTGTGGCAACAAAAAAACAGGCTAAGGATATCGTAGCCGAAAAAGTAGGAGCAGTAAATATGCCGTACGTGACCGAGAGGTGGCCGGGCGGAATGCTCACCAACTTCCCTACCATCCGCAAGGCGGTCAAGAAGATGGGCTCAATAGATAAGATGGCTACTGACGGCACATTCGACAACCTCTCAAAGAGAGAAAAGCTGCAGATCACCCGCCAGAGAGCCAAGCTCGAGAAGAACCTCGGCTCAATTTCGGATATGACACGTCAGCCTTCTGCCCTGTTCGTCGTTGACGTGGCCAAAGAACGTATAGCCGTTCATGAGGCAAAAAGACTGGGTATACCTGTTTTCGCTATGGTTGATACAAACTCTGACCCATCAGAGATCGACTTTGTCATACCTGCCAACGATGATGCAGCCAAATCAATTTCACTGGTGGTTGACATCATGTGCCAGGCTCTCGCTGAAGGTCTGAATGAGCGTAAGGCTGAAAAAGACAAAGAGAGCGCACCGGCAGAAAAGGAAGAAGCAACGGAAAGTGCTCATAAAAGCAACTTCAGTGCATTGGATTATGAAGAGGAAAAACCCGAAGTGAAGGCTGAGGAAGAGGTCGAAGCTGCCGCAAAACCTGAAACAACATCCGACACTGTGGCAGAAGAAGAAGTATAAAAGGAAAATCAACTTTTTTAACGTAAAGAGATTATGTCAACTATAACAGCTGCCGATGTCGCCAAACTGAGAAGATTGACAGGCGCCGGCATGATGGACTGTAAGAAGGCTCTCGAAGAGGCTGCAGGCGACTTCGAAAAAGGCCAGGAACTGATACGCAAAAGAGGCCAGGCTATAGCCAATAAGCGTGCCGACCGTGAAGCGACAGAGGGTGTTGTGCTTGCAAAAACTACCGCTGACGGCAAGAAAGGAATGATGATCGCTCTTAACTGCGAGACGGACTTCGTTGCCAAAAACGCTGATTTCATAGCTCTGGCAAACCAGATCCTCAACGCCGCCCTGAAGGCAAATCCTGCAGACCTTGAAGGTTTGAAGAATCTTGTCATTGACGGCAAAAAAGTTACCGAACTCGTTATTGAGAAGAGCGGTATCACCGGTGAAAAATTTGAACTGTCATTCTTTGATAAAATTGAAGGTTCCGCCGTTCAGGCTTATATCCATGCGGGTAACAAGCTTGCTACTCTTGTAGCCTTCAGCAAAGCAGGCTTTGACGCTCAGGTTTACAAGAATGTTGCCATGCAGGTTGCTGCAATGAATCCTGTTTCAGTTGACAAGGACGATGTACCTGTAAAGATCCTTACACAGGAGATGGAGATTGCCAGGGATCAGGCACGCCGGGAAGGCAAGCCTGAAAATATGCTCGAAAAGATAGCGCAGGGTAAACTGAATAAATTCTTTAAGGAAAGCACCCTGATGAACCAGGAGTTTATTAAAGATAATAAACTGACTGTCAAGCAGTATCTTGAGACCAATAATAAAGAACTGAAGGCAACCGGGTTTTTGCGGTATTCGCTGAACGTTTAATACACGTATTATATTTTGATTCACTATGTAGCGACGCCCTGGCAGGGCGTCGCTACCTTTTTTATATATACCATATAAAAAAAAGATGTATATTAATACCCTCAAATTAAACGAACTATGAAAAAGAACGTTGGTAAAACTGACATGATTGTACGGCTGGTGCTTGCAGCACTGGCTCTAATTCTTTTTTTCATCGTAAACAAGTGGTTAGGGATAGTATTAATTATTCTTGCGATAATCCTTGTAGTCACCGCTCTTACAAGGACATGTCCTTTATATTATCTCTTCAGGACAGACACCATTGAAAAAGAGAAAAAAGAATAGCATCACCAGACCGGGTGATGCTATTCATGTAGCGGCGCCCTAATAGGGCGTCGTTACTTGTAATATATAACTATGATTCCAGGCACATTTTTTGTTAATTTCGTTCCCATCATAATAACAGGTAGTCATAATGAAATATAATAAGATACTGCTTAAACTCAGCGGAGAGTCAGTCGGGGGTCCTGATGGAAACGGATTGGACAAACAGGTTTTGACCAGCTATGCAAAACAGATAAGGAGAATTGTTGATGCTGGTTGCCGGGTGGGAATTGTAATCGGCGGGGGCAATATCTTCCGTGGCCTTGGGGGCAGTGATCAAGGATATGACCGCTATAAGGGTGACCAGATGGGGATGCTCGCAACAGTGATAAACAGTATGGCTCTTGAGAGCTTCCTCACAAGAGCAGGTTGCAAGGCTAAAGTATTTACATCAATACGTATGGAACCTGTCGGTGAGCTTTATCACCGTGATAAGGTATCGGAAGCAATGAACAATGGACATGTGTGCATCCTGGCGGGAGGCACTGGTAATCCTTTCTTCACAACTGATACCGCAGCTGCCCTCAGAGCTGTCGAGCTGGGCTGTGATGTGCTGCTGAAAGGCACCCGTGTCGACGGCGTTTATACTGCCGATCCGGAAAAAGATACGGCTGCAGTGAAATATGATACACTTACATTTGATGAGGCCTTGGAGAAAAAGCTGAAGGTAATGGATCAGACTGCATTCGCAATGTGCAGCGAAAATAAAATGCCGGTCATTGTTTTTGATATGAATACTGAAGGCAACCTTGAGGCCGTGATTACAGGCAGGAAGTGCGGCACTTTCCTTGCTCCCTGAAAGATTTTTTTTACATTTGTTACCACCGGAAATAATACCGATCATATGACTGACGAACTGGAACTTATCAGACTTGAAGCCGAAGAGAAAATGGACAAAGCCATTAAACATCTTGAATACGAGCTTTCACATCTTCGTGCAGGACGAGCCAATCCCCTTCTGCTTGACGGTATTACCGTAGACTATTACGGCACCATGACACCGCTGTCACAGGTTTCAAACATCAATACTCCCGATGCCAAAAGTATTCTCGTCCAGCCCTGGGAAAAGAATATGTTGAACGTGATTGAGAAAGCCATCCTCGCTGCGAACATTGGCATGACGCCGATAAACAACGGAGAGGTTGTCCGTATTAATGTGCCGCCTCTGACAGAAGAGCGCAGGCACCAGCTGGTAAAACAGGTAAGACAGGAGGGTGAGACTGCCAAGATCAGCATCCGTACAAGCCGCAAATGGTTTCATGATGAGCTTAAGAATCTGGAAAAAGACGGCCTTCCAGAGGACGAGGAAAAAAACGGCCAGAAAATAATCCAGGAGATGACTGACAAGCATATAATGCGTATTGACAAAATAACTGAGGCCAAAGAAAAAGAGATTCTGACAGTCTGAGATCCGTTTATATATAAACTGCAAATCACCAATATTTTGGGTATTATTTAGCACGGCTAAATGAAAAAATTATTCTTTATATCAATTCTTTTTTCTTTTTGTTTTTATCTGTCTGCCCAGATATCAGAAGGCGGTTTACCACCGTCATATAAATCATCAGGTACAAAAATGTCAATTGCTCAGTACACCCTCCCGGTTCTTGATACTGCAAGCCTGTCAGCATATAATGAAGAGAACTCTCTGCCCATGAGATATGCCGTACTTGAAAAGGTGGATATTGACCTGAAATACGCATCAACCAGGACAATACTATCAGATGGAGGGACATTATGGCAATACAGGATTAATTCAGAAACCGCGAAGTCAGTTCAGGTTATTTTTAAAAGATATCTGGTTCCGGAAGGTGCAGAGCTCTATCTCTATAATGACGGATACGTCAATGTCAAAGGTGCATTCACTGAATTAAATATGACCGAAAACCTGATGTTCGTTACAGGTGACGTCCCCGGTGACCATGTCATAATCGAATATTACGAACCGGCTGGGGTTTCATTCGGAGGAGAGATCGTTATAGGATGGATAGGGCAGTCATATATTGATATTTTCGCGATCAAATCAAGAAATGCGGATGCAAACGGTTATGTTCCGGTAAACTGCGATGAGGGGAAAGACTGGCAGAATCAGAAGCATTCTGTCTGCAAGTACAGTTTCAATGACGGACAGTACAGTTACTTATGCTCCGGAGCTCTGATAAATAATACGAAAAATGACGGCACCCCGTACTTTCTTACAGCTAACCACTGCATCAACACTGAAGCAGAAGCCGGCACGGTCATAGCCTACTTCAATTATGAAGATGCCTCATGTGTATTTTCCTCCTTTTACACGCCACAGACCCTTTCCGGGGCGACGATCATGACCATGGGTCAGTTGTCAGACTATTCACTTATTCAATTCAATGATTCGGTGCCTTCATTGTATCAGCCGTTCTTTGGAGGATGGGACGTAAGCGGTGCAGCGCCTCTTAATTCAGTATGCATTCATCATCCTGACGGAGGCAAAAAAAAGATATCAGTTGATAATGATCCTGCCATCTCCTATGAGGATTCAATATCCTGGGACGGAGGATCAGTGACGCCTGCCGGATCGCATTGGGAAGTTACCTTTGATGACGGAGTGACCTATTCAGGTTCATCCGGCGGACCCCTTTTCAATGAAACCAAGAGAATAACCGGGCAATTGCACGGGGGCAGAACAAATGATTTTTTTGGCAAGCTCAGTTATTCGTGGGAACATCCAAAACAGAATTACCTGTCGCTTCATCACTATCTGGATCCTGATTCCACAGGTGTGACTTTCATTGATGGTTACTACCCTCCCAACAACCTGCCTGATGCAAAGTTCCTGTCGGAATTCAGGTCAGTATGTGTTGATTCACCGGTAGAACTTACGGGTTTCTCGGCATTTGATCCTCTGACCTGGCAATGGTCTTTCAATCCGTCGACTGTCGCTTACCATGAAGGAACAAGCTCCGACTCCCAGTCACCCAAGGTATCTTTCACCGCGAGCGGCAGTTATAAAGCTACTCTTAAAGTGACCAACAGTTATGGCTCGGATGTTCAGGTTATCAATAACTTTATAAGTGCCGGATCTAATCTCTCGCTTGAATCATATACGTCAGGGCTTACTGATTCATGTACAAGCTCCTTTACAAGTATGTTTATGCAGGCATACGGCGCTGACACATATTTATGGTCGCTTTCAGAGGCCTCAGATGACTATTTTTATATAGTAAATAATACAGTCAACCCCGCAGAGGTAAAACTGATCGATGGAGTGCAATTAACTCAAAGCACCGATATTGAGGTCACCGTGACAGGTATTCAGGGGACCTGCGAGAATACCCTGCAGTTTAAAATACCGCTTACAGCTCAGCTAAATGATAATATCGCTGATGCCATTGAAGTAGGTACAGGGGAAAACGGACCCTTCTCCAACCTATGCGCCACTATTGAGGCAGGCGAACCTTTTCCACCTTTTGGATCCTGTACTGGGCAGCTTTCATGGTGCGATGAATATGGTACAGGAAAAAACATAATTGAAAAAACCGTATGGTTCTATTTTACACCGGCAGCCAATCAGACTATTACATTTTATTCGACCGGGATGGATAACGAGATAGCCATCTACAGGGCATCGACATATCAGGACGTACTAAGCGGCAATTATACACTTGTCGGAGCAAACGATGATTATTCTGATACTGACTATAATCCCCGGATCACTTCGATAGATGTCAGTGCCGGCCAGAAATACTGGGTTCAGGTAGACGGAAGCGGAGGCGGGGTGACAGGCACTTTCTACCTTACCATGAGTATTCTGAGCGATATTAATGATACCTTCCTTAAGGATGAAGAAATAAAGGTTTATCCTCTGCCTGCCGAAGACATAGTGACAATAGAATCTGAAGCATTCACCGGCTGTTCTGCCATCAGGATAGAACTTCTTGATTATGCCGGCAAGACAGTATACCAGGGAACCTATTCTGAAAACTCCGGATCACTGCAGCTCCCCGTGAATAATCTGACACCTGGTGTATATCTCGCCCGTATTTTCTTTGACGGCAAAGTTGCCGTGGTGAAGGTGGTCAGGTAATATCCGGCACATCTTACGGTTTGAAGATCATGCCTCAGCTTTTAAAAAGGATCCTTCTTCCCTGAGGGCACCCGGAACAGATATCCATGGAAGCACGGCTTCTGATTACATAATCCCTGAATGTCCTGTATTTTTCACCATGCCATATCCCGCTGAATGTCTGATCAGTGAGATTGCCCATTGAATGACCGGCAAATTTGTCAAAACAGCACGGTACAACATCCCCATCAGCTGTCACAACTGCAGAGGTCCACATCCTTAAACACCCTCTTGTCATTGAACTCACTGGTTTCCACTTACCCTCCGACTTAATATAGCGGGATCTCCCTGTGTCAGACGGCATCCAGTCTTCTGCTCTTTCAATGTCAAGAACCTGCATGCTCTTTATCCTGAAATCAGCATTTACAGATGCTGCAAATGCTGCCACTCCTTCTATTTCATGTTCATTGTACCTGCCAAGCAGCATCTGAAGTTCAATCCTGACCCTGGAACCCCTGTTCTTAATAGTGTCAGCCAGACGGCGGATACCTTCAGTAACGCGTGCATGGTCACCGCCAGCACGGTATTTATTATATGTAACTTTTGTTGCTCCGTCATACGGAATAATAATTTTCTTCAGCGGTGAACCGGCAAGTATCCGGCAGTTTTCCTCACTAAGAAAATGCCCGTTTGTTGATATCACGGGGTTCATTTTCCGAAATAGACTGACAATTACAAAGAATTCAGGATGCATCATGGGTTCACCCTGAAAATAGAGCCAGGCAGATAATGTCCTGCCGGAAAGCTCTCCGGCAATCTTCTCTGCAATCGTTGTATCAATAAAATCCTTGTCTCTTTTCAGGAGGCCGGCACCCGTAACACACTCAGGACATGAGAGATTGCATCTGCTGCTCAGCTCAATATTTATTGCCGGAGGTAATGGTGGGGTGACAGAAAAGCCGGCATATCTCTTCATCCCGTAAGAGAAAACAGAGTAAATTGCATTCAGATGTGGAGCACTCATGATTTTGACAAATGAACAATTTTTTTCTTCAATGTATAGGGTAGAGGACACATTTCCGGTCATTAGTATGTAAAGATGATCCGGATTTAAAAACCAACACATTAAAGAATCATGAAAACAAGAATCTTTTTTTCAGTAATAGCTGCAACGCTCCTCTCCCTTATAACAGCAGGAGATCTGCTTGCAACTGGACCTTCGGCCAGGCCGAAGAAAGAACAGCAACAGGTGACGGTCATCAGAGGAAAGGTGATCGATACCGAAACAGGCCTCCCGCTCGTTTTTGCGGGTGTAGCCGTACTGGGAAGCAATGTATCAACCGTTACAAACCTTGATGGTGAATTCATTCTTAAAGTCAGTGAGGCCGAAGCCGGAAAGGTAGAATTCTCCTTTATAGGGTATAAGAACAAGGTGATGGCTATTGAGGATATGAAAACCAACGGCCAGCGCAACATCATTGAACTTGAAACAGCAATGATCCCGATAAGAGAGATAATTGTCAAGCCAATGGTGCCTGAAGAGATCCTCGAACAGGTGATCTCGCGTTTTAATGAAAACTATACCTCGGTTCCAAATGAAATGACCGGCTTCTATCGCGAGACAATCAAGAAAAACCGCAGCTACATTTCTATCGGTGAAGCCGTAGTGGAAATATTCAAGGCGCCTTACCAGAATGATCTCAGATTTGATGCCGTAAGGATCTACAAAGGAAGAAAGAGCAATGATGTCCAGAAGATGGACACCGTCCTCTTCAAGCTGCAGGGTGGCCCCACAACAACTCTTTATCTTGACATAGTCAAGAATCCCGAGACCTTCCTCACCAGGGAAGCCCTCAACCAGTATGACTTCGAGCTGTCGAGCATAGTTGCCATAGATGACCGCACAAACTATGTCATCAAATTCTTCCAGAAGCCTTCTATAACAACCCCGCTGTACCAGGGCACTCTGTACATAGACATTCAGACATACGCAATTGCAGAGGCAGAGTTTTCGTTTAACCTTGAAAACAAGGAACTGGCGGCATCCATGTTCATCAGGAAGAAACCCATCGGAATGAAGGTTACCCCTGAGATCACATCATATCTTGTACGCTACCGCGAAGTGGATGGCAAATGGTATTTCGCCCACTCAAGGGCTGAGGTCAAATTCAAGGTTGACTGGAAGAAGAAACTATTCAACACCAACTATACTACCATGTCAGAGCTGGCCATTACTGACCGCACCGAGGAAGACGTGGTCAAGTTCGCCTCAAAGGACAGGATCAAGCCTACAGACTTTTTCACTGAAGAAGTGTCAGCTTTCGCAGATCCTGCGTTCTGGGGTGATTATAACGTCATTGAGCCTGACCAGAGTATCGAGGCAGCCATAAGAAGACTGAGCAGGAAAGTCAAGTTCAGTGACAGGACCGAATAAATAAGTATCATTACCGCATGAACGGTGACAGTGAGATAATCAGGAGGATCAGACAGGGAGACAAGCAGGAGTTTGAAAAACTGTTCCGGTCCTCCTATGCTTCACTGGTCCGTTATGCGAAGACCATCCTCAGGGACCATGACACAGCAGAAGAAGTTGTCCAGGAACTCTTCTTCAGGCTGTGGCAGGACAGAGGCAACCTCAGGATTGAAAGTTCTTTGAACGGATATCTCTTCCGCTCCGTACATAACAGATCACTGCACTTTATTGAACATCAGAAAGTGGTTGACCGTCATGCCGGAGAGATTGCCGCCAGCGCTGAAGAGACAGTTGAGCCTGTCACCGAAGCAATATACTACAACGAATTACAGTCGAAGGTGGCAACAGTGCTTGAGAAGCTCCCCGAAAAATGCAGAGTAATATTCCGGATGAGCAGGTTCGAAGGATTAAAATACTATGAGATAGCCGTAAAACTTTCAGTATCGCTTAAGACCGTTGAATCAAATATGGGAAAGGCGCTTAAAGAATTCAGAAAAGCACTTGCAGAGCAATGAAAAAGAATAAAAAAATAGAAGAAATGACCGACCAGGAGTGGGCTGATGCAGCTGCATGGCTTTCAGGCGAAAAGACATCCGGTGATGATGCTGCACGCATCCTGTTAAGTGAAGATACAGAGATAATGAAAAAATGGAATGATCTGAAAAACACAGCTAATGATATTGACGTCGATAAAGCATGGAATAAACTCAACAGCAGGATCGAAGATGAAAAACCTGTTATTCCGATAAGCAGACCATCATTTATACCGGTGTTCATCAGGATAGCGGCCATGGTTATAATAGTTGCAGGCCTTGGCTGGCTACTGTTTGAAGTTGTATCACCGGAAAAAGTGACTGTGGCTTCTGCATTGGATGAGAAAAACATAGAGGTGCTTCTGAAAGATGGAAGTAAAATTTATCTCAACAGGAACAGCCGGCTGATCTATCCGGAAACCTTCGGAAACAATAACCGCAAAGTAACACTGAAGGGCGAAGCCTATTTCGACATTGCCCCCGATAAATCAAGGCCTTTCATAATTGATGCAGGGAACGCCAGGGTGAGAGTTCTCGGGACTTCATTCAATGTGATCACGGATAACGGTAACGACGAAGTGGAGGTATTTGTGACAACAGGAACAGTCATGCTGACTAGCAATGACGGCTCGCAGAGCCTGACACTTGAACCGGGTTATGTCGGGAAGCTTTCAGATTCAAACACTTCTCGTGCCCTTAACACCGACACAAATTACCTCTCGTGGAATACTGACATGCTCAGGTACAATGGCGAGAGACTGGGGGTGGTATTTGCCGATCTGAAACGCTCATACAATATTGATATCGTGGCTGCTGATCCGTCAATTAATGACTACAGGATAACAACCACATTCGAGTTTAAGGATCTCCCCAAGGATACCATTATTAATATTATTTGCACTACCTTTAACCTTCATTCTGTCATGGAAGGCGGAACTTACAGCCTTCTGCCGGGACAGGAGTGATGAGATCTGATGTGGTCGACATGTACTGAGAAAAGGATATTGATCCTGCTCGCCGGCCTGCTCTTCTTCACTGTGCAGCTTTATCCTCAGGAGAATATCCTTGAAAGACAGGTGAAGCTGCCGGGCAGCAGTATCAGGGTTGCCAGAGCACTCAGTGAGGTAAGCAGGCTGACAGGTTATTTCTTTACATATGACACAAAGATCATCAATGAGGACAGGGTCTTTACTCTTCCTCATGCCGAAATACCGATCAGCGAACTTCTTGACTCGGTTACCGGTGATCCCGGCATCAGGTATTCAGTCATCGGCAAACATATTATCCTTTACCGTGACCTGACCACTTCCCCCATCCCTCCAGTATCTGATTCCACCTCAAACCGGCAACAGTTCATCCTTGCCGGCAAGGTTACTGATGCCGAGACATCGGAACCACTGGCTTATGCTACCATAGGTATCAGTCACCGCGGCAGGGGCACTGTGACAAACAACAACGGCGATTTCATTCTGAAAATTACTGATGAGTGCCTGAATGACACCCTGTCTGTCTCCTACGTTGGTTATATGAATCGCCAGATCCCTGTAAGAAGCCTCCCGGGAAATGTAATGACAATAAGCATGGAGAGGGACTTTATTCCCATTCCGGAGATAATTATAAGAGTACAGGATCCCGAACTTATCATCAGAAAAACAATTTCTTCCATAGCTTCGAACTATGGTACTACCCCGGCACTTCTGACCGGCTTCTACCGCGAAGGCGTATACAGGAAGAAAGAACCACAGATATACTCAGAGGCAGTGGTGCAGATCTACAAGAGCCCCTACGCCAGGTCTCTGCAAAATGACCAGGTAAAAGTGATACGGAGCCGGAATATCGAAAACCTCGAAGCGGAAGACACCCTGGCAGTAAGGCTTAAGGCAGGACTGAGCTCCACCCTGACGCTTGATGGCATGAGGAACATGTTCGATTTCATGGACCCTCAGTTTTTCAATTCCTATGATTACCACCTGACAGATATTGTTACCATTGACGGAGAGACAGCCTTTGTCATTTCATTCAAACAGAAGGAATGGGTTACAGAACCTCTGATGAAGGGGGAGGTGTATATCAATGTCGATAACTATGGCGTAATGTTGGCCGAATTTGAGATTAATCCGCAGTATGTGGCCCAGACCGGAGAATCTTATATAAGCAGACTTCCGCATGATTACACAATGAAGCCGGAGTATGTAAGATACCGCACACGTTACCGCTGTGTTGATGGAAGATACTACCTGTCACATGTAAGGGGTGATCTTGGGTTCCTTGCAAAGGGACGGAAGAAAGTCTTCAGCAGCCATTTCAATATCTTCTTTGAGCTGGCCATTACTGATTACAGGACCGGAGATGTTGCTCGTTTTGAACACGAGGAGCTTGCTCCGGTACATTCAATTTTCTCAAAGACCATAACCGGCTATGATGCCGATTTCTGGAAAAGCTTTGATTTCCTCAAGCCGGAAGATGACCTGATGGAGGCTCTTGAAAAGCTAAAGGTGAAGCTGGGCGAATTCAGCGATTGAAAAGGCTACTTATAGCTCTCCAGGATACTGTAGAGCGCTGTGAGATCGGGAGTTAGTATGATCTCCGTCCTTCTGTTCTTCTGTCGTGCGTCAACAGTCTTCCTGGCATCAACAGGCATATATTCACTGCGGCCTGAGGCTACCAGGCGTTTGGGATTGATATTTGTGTCCTGGGTAAGCACCCTTACAACCGTTGTAGCCCTTTTCACACTCAGATCCCAGTTGTCGACGAGCTGCTGGCCCGAGGCAGCCCGATATGGAACATCGTCTGTATGGCCTTCGATATTGATGGAAATATCCGGATTTTTTTCAAGCAGAGCTCCCAGCTTACGCAATGCGGCCCGTCCGTTGGCATCAATCTCGTAGCTTCCTGTCTTGAAGAGAAGCTTTTCATCCATCGACACATACACCTGTCCGTTCTTCATGGTCACTGAGAGGCCATTATCCTCAAAACCGTACAGCGCCTCTGACACTTTGGCTTTCAGCTCCCTGACAGCTTTCTGCTGTGCATCAAGCATCTTCTCCAGCTCTGTCAGACGGGCGTTACGCCTCTCAAGCTCATATGTAAGCTCTTCGAGTGATGCCTTTTTGGTGTCAAGATTCATCTCGAGGTCACGCATCAGTTCTTCCTTCTTCTGAAGATCAGACTGTGCTGTTCTAAGCTCTGCCAGAAGACGTTGTGTCTCCTGCGCCTTTCCGCTGACAAGCTCCTCCTGGGCTCTCTGCAGGTCTGCATAACGTGTTGTCAGTCTTTCAAGCTCATCCTTTGACTGTGTGAGCTCAGTCTTAGCCTTGCTGATATCCGCGGTCAGCTTATCCGTATCCTCTGTGAGCTGTTTTGATTTGGTTGTAAGCTCCCTGTTCGACATTGATAACCATAGGTTTTCTGCTTTGAGCGAATCACGCTCAATAAGAAGCATGTTGGATTTGTCACTGAGGGAATTATATTTCTTTCCCGTAACGCATGAGCCCATGACTAACGCTATAAGAAGCACCGGCAAGATTGATTTTTGTGATACCATGACTGACTTTTTTTGACTTTACCTCTGCCGCGAATTAAACAATAAAAGGTAAAACCTGTTGTTAATAGTTGAATGATTAATTAACAAAAACAATTATTTACCACCACTGCCAGGAACTCATATCTGAACACAAAAATCAAAATATGAGTATCTTTGCGCGGTCAGTTATGACCCATTTTTAAATGTCAGACAATACACGGCTGCTTGACAAAATAAACACTCCTGAAGATCTCAGGAAACTGAATGAGCTTGATCTGGTCAGGGTCAGTGATGAGCTCAGACAGTTTATCATTGACGAGGTCAGTACTAATCCAGGTCATTTCGGAGCCAGCCTCGGCGTTATTGAACTGACAGTCGCCCTGCATTATGTCTATAATACACCTTACGACAAGATCATATGGGATGTAGGTCATCAGGCTTACGGCCACAAGATTCTGACAGGCAGGAAAGACAGTTTTAAGACAAACAGAAAATATAAGGGTATTAGCGGCTTTCCGCGAATGGCTGAAAGCGAGTATGACGCTTTTGGGGTTGGACATTCTTCAACCTCAATCTCGGCTGCCCTGGGGATTGCTGTGGCATCAAGGTCACAGGGGGAAAAGCGTAAAGTAGTAGCAGTAATAGGCGATGGAGCTCTGACGGGAGGACTTGCATTCGAGGGTTTGAATAATGCCGGAAATCAAAAAGCCGATCTGCTTGTCATCCTTAATGATAACAACATTTCTATTGATGCAAGTGTCGGGGCGCTGAAGGAGTATCTTCTTGACATAACCACCAGCAAAGCATACAACAGGTTCAAGGACAAGGTGTGGAATTTCCTTGGTCTTTCAAGTCGCATGGGTTCAAAAGCGCGGATGCTGGCCTCGCAGATCGAGGGAAGTATAAAGGGTACTATGCTTGAAAGGAGCAACCTTTTTGAATCTATGAAATTCAGATATTTCGGTCCAATTGATGGTCATGATGTGCTCCATCTGGTAAGGGTACTGCAGGATATGAAAAGGATACCCGGTCCGAAGCTACTTCATTGTGTCACTGTGAAAGGGAAGGGCTTTCCGAAAGCTGAAGAGCATCAGACTGTCTTTCATGCTCCGGGAAAATTTGACAAATGCACTGGAGAGCTGATAAAACCCACTGACTGTTCAAGGCACTCATTTTACCAGGATGTCTTCGGAGAAACAATCGTTGAGCTGGCACGTACGAACGACAAGATTGTCGGTATAACACCTGCCATGCCCACCGGGTGCTCGCTCAACATTATGATGAAAGAGATGCCTGACAGGACCTTTGATGTCGGCATTGCCGAGCAGCATGCAGTGACATTTTCAGCAGGACTTGCATCAGACGGGCTTCTGCCTTTCTGCAATATCTATTCGACATTCATGCAGAGGGCTTATGATCAGGTAGTGCATGACGTTGCAATACAGGGACTTAAGGTTGTTTTCTGTCTCGACCGCGGCGGCCTGGTAGGGTCGGATGGTGCGACACATCACGGCTTATTCGATCTTGCCTTCATGCGTAACATCCCCGGGATGATAACTGCAGCGCCAATGGATGAGGTAGAGCTGCGCAACATGATGTACACCGCACAGCTTGAGAAGATTAAGGGACCTTTCAGCATTCGTTACCCGCGAGGAACAGGGTCCATTTGCGACTGGAAGCAGCCGTTCGCAGAGATACCTGTCGGCAAGGCCAGGCTGATCAGTGACGGAAAGGATATTGCAGTGCTAAGCATTGGCCATCCCGGCAATTTTGTCGTTGAAGCTGCTGCTCAGCTGGGTGACAAAGGGATATCAGTAAAGCATTACGATATGCGGTTCGCTAATCCGCTCGATGAAGATGTGCTGCATGAGGTAATGAAAAATTTCAAAAAGATCATTACTGTAGAAGACGGCGTCATCAAGGGAGGATTTGGCAGTGCTGTTCTGGAATTTGCCGGCGACCATGGCTATTCGGTTGAGATAAAGCGTCTTGGCATTCCGGATTATTTTGTTGAGCATGGCACCCAGCAGGAGCTATATCATGAGTGCGGGTATGATGTGGAAGGGATAATGCGTGCGATAGAAGAGGCAGCAGGCAATAGGCAATAGAGGGGCGAGCGTTAATAAATGACCCGGTGGGTCATTTTAGCGAAGCAGCCAGTTTGCAGGGAAGGCATAAGCCAATAATGAGCGTTTAAAAAAAATATCCTATTTTCGCAGACCGCAAGACATTTAGTTCTGCCCGGCAATAAATAGCGCCCGGATGGCGGAATTGGTAGACGCGCTGGTCTCAAACACCAGTGGCAGTGATGCTGTGCCGGTTCGATCCCGGCTCCGGGTACAGAAACGGAAGAAACAGATTCTTTGTCTGTTTCTTTTTTTTTGCTCCTGTAAAACATCTTTAACCCGGACAGACTCGATCCGCCGCTTGGCGGAGGAGCACAATCCTCTTTTCTACTTCTTTATCTTTCCCGTAGGTCTAAAACTTTATCCATCCAGTCAAATATTTTTTCCCTCATTTCGCTGCCGAACATATCAAGGTTTTGGGCACAAATAGATTTTATACCGGGATCATTTTTGCATCGTTTTATCCTTCTTTCCATCCGCTTTTTTGAATAGTAAGGATGCAAGTAACCCAGATTAAGTTTTTCAATATGCCTGTTGCCATCCTTAATCTCCAGGTGATTGGCTAATGATATCATTATATACTGGTCAGGATTCCGGAAACGGTTTGCAATATTTTTTTCCAGCAATGCACTGTTTTCAGTAAAGAAATTTTCTAATCTTATTCTGTTCAGAGCGTGAGGTGTATGACAGTGAAAAAAGTATCTTGTTTTCATTCCAAGCAAAGAAGCAGCATTCCATTGGCGAAGATAAAATGAAAGCTTTGGCCAATAACCTGGATTCTTGCGGAGATAAACATTAATTACAGTTTTGATATAATTTCCCACCATTTTCCTGTACGGTGGCAAGAGCCATTTCCCGCGCAAAACGGGTCGGTTATTTATGAACCAGTCCCCGGGCTGATGATCTCTGATCAGAAAAACATCATCATTGAAATAAACAAAATCTTCGGAGAGATCCTTTATCCTCCATATCATTGACTCAATGGATGTGCTGTTGAAGGTTGGCAGGTACTGCTCGTAACCCCTGAATATTTCTTTGTGATCTACAATTCTGATGGTATCTGCTTTCCCGGGGAAATAGGTCTTTATATCCTCATTCAGGTTGGGATCCTGGCCATCGGTAACAATAAATATATTTCTTACAAAAGGGGCAAAAGTTAGAATCGACAATACACAATACCTGATTTCATTGCTTGATGCAAAAAACGAAGATTGTACTCCATGCTGGCTGGTGCGCTTTGCTTCTTCAAGGTAAAGATTTCTCTTTTCTGCCAGTCGGGGATCGCTGCCATCCACCCATGCAATTACTGCATCAATTGGATGGTTGCTTTGTCGTGCGGATTTGTCCGGCATTTTTTTGCCATAAAAGTATTACTTTTATTTCATATTTATACCCTTTGATTTCCGGAAGCATGAAGGATAACATTAAATGACTCCTTAACTCTAATCAATTTTAAACAACTGAATATGAATACATTAAAAAGCAAGAGAGTCCTGGTAATAGGAGGAGCCGGTTTTATTGGCAGCCACCTTGTTTCGGAGTTGCTTAAGGAAGATGTAGGGGAGGTAATTATCTATGATAATTTTGTGCGTGGAAAGATAGAAAATATATCTGAATCGCTGAAAGATAAGCGTTGTTCTATTTTCCCATTGGGCGGGGATATCAGAGATCTTGATATCCTGAATACTGCTATGAAAAACATTGACTATGTTTTTCATCTTGCTGCCATGTGGCTGCTGCACTGTAA
>JADGPV010000065.1 GCA_017882245.1 Bacteroidales bacterium
CTGAGGTTTGATATTGATCTTTTTGATGTTCTTATAGCTGTTTAGCTTATCAACCTGTATCTCATTGTCAAAGTGACCAATATTGCATACGATAGCCTGGTCCTTCATCTTTTCCATATGTTCTATGGTGATAATATCGCGGTTACCAGTAGCTGTGACAAAAATATTTCCCTCGGGCAGGGTGTCTTCCACCGTCTTGACTTCGAAACCCTCCATCGCTGCCTGCAAAGCACATATAGGATCTATCTCTGTGACAATAACCCTGGCTCCATAGGCCCGCATCGAGCGTGCCGAGCCCTTTCCTACGTCTCCGTAACCGCAAACAACAACAACCTTGCCTGCTATCATCACTGCAGTGGCTCTCTTGATACCATCAGCCAGTGATTCACGGCATCCGTACAGATTATCGAATTTACTCTTGGTGACTGAGTCATTCACGTTTATGGCAGGCACCAGCAATTCACCGGCCTCCTTCATTTGGTAGAGACGATGAACCCCGGTAGTGGTCTCCTCGGATATGCCCTCCATCTCCTTGATTGTTCTGTGCCATTTCTGAGGATCTTCAGCCAGGATTTTCTTAAGTGTATCAGTTATGATGCCTTCCTCTCTGTTGCTTGGTTTGACATCAAGGAGAGAATGGTCCTTTTCGGCCTTGTATCCCTTATGAACGAGGAGTGAGGCGTCACCGCCGTCGTCAACGATCAGGTTCGGGCCTTTTCCCCCGGGGAACGAAAGGGCCTGTGCGGTGCACCACCAGTATTCCTCCAGCGTCTCCCCCTTCCATGCAAAAACGGGAATCCCAGCAGCAGCGATGGCTGCAGCAGCATGATCCTGGGTCGAGAAGATATTGCAGCTTGCCCAGCGCACATCAGCGCCAAGCTCACGCAGTGTTTCAATAAGGACAGCCGTCTCAATGGTCATATGTAGTGACCCCGTGATCCTTGCACCCTTGAGCGGCCTGGATACCGAATATTTCTTTCTTATGGAGAGAAGTCCCGGCATCTCTTTCTCCGCAATCTCAATACCCTTGCGGCCTGCTTCTGCCAGCGAAATATCTTTTACCTTGTATTGGAGATCCTGATTAATAAATGGCATATTCTTTAGTTTTTTAAGTCTGCAAAGATAACTAATACCGGGCTTTTTTGTTCATTTTCTTAATAGAGCGATGGTCATTGCACGATCTTTTTCCAGCTGAACAGCAAGAGCATCAACGCTTTTAAATTTCATTTCATCGCGTAAACGGTGACGGAATCGTACGGTGATGTTGCTGCCATACAGGTCAGATTTCAAATCAATTATGTGCGCTTCAATCGTCCTCTGTCCGTCGTTATCAGCAATAGTAGGCCTTATTCCGATATTGAGTATGGCAATGTGCTTTTTTTTGTCACCTTCCACCTCAGCCTCAACAGCATATACACCACTACCAGGGATAAGCTTATATTTGAATTGGGGAGCGATATTTGCCGTGGGAAATCCAATCTCTCTACCTATTCTTTTACCGGAGACTACTTTTCCTCTTAAAAAATAATCGTATCCCAGCAAAGCAGATGCCTTACTGACATCGCCTTCCTCCAGCAGACCTCTGATGGATGATGAGCTTACGGTCTTCCCGCCGACAGTGAAAGCTTCTTCTCTAGTGACCCTGAATCCCATACTGGCTGCAGAGTCAAGTACGGTCCTGCTGTCACCTTCATGCTTATTCCCGAAGTGATGGTTGAAGCCCGTTATAAGATGGCTGATACCAAGGTGACGGCATAATATTTCCGCGATGAACTCTGACGCAGTCATGCGGCTCAACTCTGAAGTAAAGGGAATGATAACAAGATGACCTATGCCCGTTTCACGCAGGAGGTCAATGCGTTCTTCGATATCAGTAAGGAAGCGCAGGTGTGACGGATCGCCCGTCAGAACAATTCGCGGGTGAGGATCAAAGGTGACTGCGACAGCATCTGAACCATTTTTTTCCGCTTCGGCCACCACACGTCCGAGAAGCATCCTATGGCCAAGATGTACTCCGTCAAAGACACCCATGGTGATTACAGGATTTCTGAAGCTCAGGTTTTTATAGCCGTAGTGTACTTTCATGACTCTTTTTCAGCAGTAAAATTAATAAAGGCAGCAATGCAGCGCTCATTTTTTGTAATTTAGTAATGATATTGACTGACATGAAAAGATTTTATGAGATCGACCCATGGCTTGATCCCTTCAGAGGTGTCATCGAAGCACGTCTGACTTATTGCAATGACCGTGAAGCTGTTATCACAGGAGGCAATACGCTTTCTGATTTTGCCAATGGCCACCATTGGTATGGTCTTCACCGGACAGATAAGGGCTGGGTATTCAGGGAACATGCTCCGAATGCTATTGCGATATCGCTTATCGGCACCTTTAACGGATGGAAAGATGACGGACGTTACGGGCTGCGTCCTGCAGGTGCAGGTGACTGGGTGATAGAGCTTGAGGAAGGTCTGCTGTCACACGGTGACCTGTACAAGATGGATGTCAAATGGAGGGGCGGCGGCGGCGAGCGTATCCCGGCATATGCCACGCGCGCTGTCCAGGATGATGCCACAAAGATCTTCTCAGCGCAGGTATGGCAGCCCGCACAGGGCTATACAATGAAACACCCCTCGCCGCCGCCGCCATCCTCGCTCCTCGTCTATGAAGCCCATGTGGGCATGGCTACCGAAGAAGAGAAAACAGGCACCTATCGGGAATTTACTGAAAAGGTGCTTCCGCGCATAAGTCGCCTTGGATACAATACCGTTCAGCTCATGGCCGTACAGGAGCACCCATATTATGGCTCTTTCGGATACCATGTTTCCAGCCTGTTCGCACCCTCATCCCGCTTCGGCACACCTGATGAACTCAAAGAACTGATTGATACTGCCCATGGAATGGGCCTTAGGGTAATAATGGACCTCATCCACTCACATGCTGTGGCCAATACCCTTGAAGGATTGGGATTGCTTGACGGTGACCCGGCACTATACTTTCATAAGGGAGCAAGAAGAAAGCATGTGGCATGGGACTCGCTCTGTTACGACTACGGCAAACCCATGGTTGCCCATTTCCTTCTTTCAAACTGCAAATACTGGCTCGAGGAGTTCCATTTTGACGGTTTTCGATTTGACGGCATCACCAGCATGCTGTATTATGATCATGGCCTCGGCTCCAATTTTACCTCCTATAAGCAGTACTTTGACGGGAATGAGGATACCGATGCCATCGTCTATCTCACTCTTGCCAACAAGCTGATACATGCTTTTAATCCGGGCGCGACAACAATCGCCGAAGAAATGAGCGGCATGCCCGGACTGGCAGCGTCAGTAGACACCGGCGGCCTGGGATTTGACTACAGGCTGGCTATGGGTGTCCCCGACATATGGATCAAGATGGTAAAGGAGATACCTGACGAAAACTGGGACCTTGGATATCTCCTGCATGAACTCACTCAACACCGCGCTGAGGAACGCGTTGTGTCATACTGTGAATCGCACGACCAGGCACTCGTAGGCGACAAGACGCTGATATTCAGGCTTGCAGATGCTGAGATGTATACCTCAATGAGTATTCTGACACCTAACCTGATCATTGACCGCGCAATGGCGCTGCATAAGATGATAAGGCTCTTTACCTTCCTCACTGCAGGAGGAGGTTACCTGACCTTCATGGGCAATGAATTCGGTCACCCGGAGTGGATTGACTTCCCGAGGGAAGGAAATAACTGGAGCTATAAATATGCCCGCAGACAATGGAGCCTTGCTGATAATGAACTGCTGAGATACCGTCATCTCGATGAATTTGATCGGGCAATGATTGAGACCGGTACAAAGCACGAGCTGCCCCAGGTGCAGATAACAGAGGCTGTCACAATAAACAATGCGGATAAAATAATTGCTTTTAAACGCGGCAACCTTCTGACAGTAATGAACTTCAATCCGTCAGTCTCATTTACCGGCTATGGCATACCTGTAAAAGGCAAATTCAGGATTATCCTAAGTACTGATGACCCCTTGTTTGGCGGACAGGGACGCATAGATACTTCCCAGGCATACTTCTCAGTACCTGACCAGGGACGGTATGGCGTGACGGCACCGCACCATCTCAAACTTTATCTTCCTGCGCGTACAGCAATGGTATTGCTGCATGAAAAGATAAAAAGCATCAAGGACCTTTAGATCAGTCGACCCACCTAAGCAGGCAGAAATCCTGCCTGTGCGGAAGGTCTTTATGCTTGGCGTAGATGCGTATCCCGTAAAAGAAAGTACCTGCCATCTCAGGTTGAAAATCAACACTGTACAATGCCCTTCCCTTCTTCCTGTTTACAAACTTGAACTCCTTGCTTGTGAAAAATGCGTGTTCGCCGTTTTTCAGCATCCGGGTGACAACCATTTCAACCCCCACATTTTCCGGCGGAATATTCTTTATGTCAAGGAGGATCTCTGTAGAGTAGGAATGGCCTGAACGGTAAACATTTTTTACCGCATTCTTAAAATCGTACTTAATAATCTCTATATCCTCCCACGCCCTGGTAATCTGACTTTTCCAGTCAGCAAGCTCACGGGCAAGCGCGTAGTTATCAGCCACCATGCGTTTGCTCCGTTTATAAAGCTTTTTGTAATATTTTTCCAGATAATCATTAAGCATGCGCCTGGTAGTGAACTCCGGAGCCACCTTTACCATAGTGTTCTTGATGTAGCTCGTCCACTCACGCGGGATGCCATCATCGTCCCTTGAGTAATACGCTGGTCCGATTTCATACTCAAGCATATTGTATATTGTCTCGGCGTCAATGTCGTCCTGAAGATCCTTATCAGAATATGTACGTTTTTTGGGCAGTGCCCATCCGGCGAAGGCCCTGTACCCCTCGACCCACCATCCGTCAAGGACGCTGAAATGTATTGTGCCGTTCATGACAGCCTTCTCTCCGCTTGTGCCTGACGCCTCGAGCGGTCGTGTGGGAGTGTTAAGCCAGATGTCAACCCCTCGCACAAGATACTTCGCCATTTCTATGTCATAGTTATCAAGGAAGAGCACCTTACCCGCAAACTGCGGCATCTGTGAAACTTCATTGATACGTCTTATAAGATCCTGACCTCCGCCGTCGTTGGGATGTGCTTTGCCAGCGAAAATAAATTGTACAGGTCTCTCGGCGTTATTAACGATTTTTGCCAGCCTATCGAGATCCCTGAAGAGGAGATTTGCTCTTTTATATGTGGCAAAACGCCTGGCAAAGCCTATGGTAAGCGCCTTCTCATTCAGGTGACTGCTGATATTCATTAAGGTGCGGGGACTTACATGCTTTTCGAGCATATCAGACTGCAGACGTTTGCGAATATTGTCAAAGAGTCTCTTTTTGAGTCTCATTTTTACTTCGAATACCTTCTCGTCCTCGACCTGGTAAATTTTCTCCCATTGCTCCCTGTCGGTCTCGTCAAAATGCTTTTTGCCGGTAATTTTTTCATAAACCTGTTCCCATTCCGGTGCGATCCATGTTGAATGATGTACCCCATTGGTCACATAGCCTATATAGAGTTCATCACGGAGATATCCCGGCCATAGTTTCGCGAAGAGACCACGTGACACATGACCGTGGAGCTGACTCACACCGTTCATTTCCTGCGAGAAGCGTGTGGCTAGATAACTCATGTTGAACTTACGGTCATTATCGCTCTGGCACCGGCCCAGCGCCATGAGCTGATCCCATGTAATATTCAGCCTGGTGTGATAATGCGAGATATATTTCCTCAGGAGATCCTCTTCAAAAGCATCATGCCCTGCAGGCACAGGAGTATGCGTGGTAAAGAGCGTTGAAGCTCTTACAATCTCAATCGCCTGCTCAAAGGTGAGATGGTCGTCTTCAATAAAGTGACGCAGGCGTTCAAACCCTATGAAGGCTGAATGTCCTTCATTACTGTGGTAAATGTCTGGCTTAATTCCAAGTTCAATGAGTGCGCGCATTCCGCCGATGCCAAGGATCAGCTCCTGCTTCAGCCTGTTTTCCGAATCGCCTCCGTAAAGGTAATTTGTTATGGCTCTGTCTTCAGGTATATTTTCATCAATATCCGTATCAAGAAGGTACAGATTGACTTTCCCTACTGAAGCAAGCCACACACGTGCCTTGACCGTTCGTCCGGGCCAGGTGAGAGAAATAGTCAAAACATTGTTTTTGGAATCCTTAACCTGTTTGACCGGCAGCTGAGAGAAATTTTCAGCCTCATATATTGTCTGCTGTTCACCCTTTGGGCCGAGTTTCTGTCTGAAATAACCGTATCGATAGAGCAATCCTATTCCGGTAATTTTGACATTTGAATCACTTGCCTCCTTAAGATAATCGCCTGCAAGAACACCCAGACCGCCAGAGTAGATCTTAAGGCTGGGATGAATACCAAACTCCATGCTGAAATAGGCCACTGAAGGAAGCTCAGTGTTATCGGGCCTTGCGAGATATTCAGTGAACTCCCTGAAGATTCTGTTAGAATCATCGAGGAAAACCCCGTCATCTGCCAGCACTACGAGCCTTTTATAATCTATTGTCTCAAGCAGCCGTTTAGGGTTATGCGCCACATCTTCCCAGAGTGTGGGGTCCATACGGCGGAAGAGAAACTCGGCTTCGCTGTTCCATGACCACCAGAGGTTTGAGGAAAGATCCTTCAGATAACTGAGGCGCTGCGGTAACTCTGACTGTACGTAAATATCCTTCCACACCGGTACCTGGTGAGGCTTACTCACCTGCACCTCCGTAGCCTCAAGGATACGTGCATATTCTCTTGGCTGCTCTTGCCTGTCCTCGCTCTTTTCAAGGGCAAATGTGTAAGCATCAGTATAATAATGAAACAATGCAGTCCAGTTTGCAATGCGCGATACCTCCCAGGCTTTATCCCGGGCTGTGCCCACATCTTCCCTGCTCATCTGCATGAACTTGCGTATATACGCCTCCATTTCATCGGTGACCTCTTTTTCGTTGTCATCAGTGCGGTTCAACACCAGGCATCCGTTTCCGGGGTTATCGAAATAAGTGTTAACCCACATTCCAAATCCGGAAAGGTTGGTTGTGACAGTGGGTACATGAAACATGAGGCTTTCAAGAGGTGTATAACCCCATGGCTCATAATATGAAGGATATAAGGTCAGATCAAACCCGATAAGCAACTCATAGTAAGTTTTATTGAAGATTCCATCAGCGCCGTTAAGATAGGAAGGAACAAAGATCACTTTAACACTGTCAGCCTCTTTGTTCTGAATGTTCTCCCTGGCAAGCTGTCTGATAACCGGGTCATCATTGACATAATGAAGACCATGAGTCAGGTACCTGTCGCCATCCGTGACGAAAGTTCCGCTGCTCAGCGCTGTGACAAGATCCTGCCTTGGGCCTTTATGATATGCCGGGACAAGGATGAATGCAACACACTTCCTGTCAGAATCCTTCTTCTTATTTATCGCCCCCAGTGAGGACAGGAAGAGATCAATGCCTTTATTTCTGTATTCATACCTGCCACTTGTTGATATTAGAAGTGTGTCTGCAGGAAGAGTGTATCCCAGCAGAGCGCCGGCTACGGATAAAAGTTTTTCGCGTGCCGCATTTCTGCAGCCCTCAAAATCGTCAGGCGAAGGGACAAATGTATCTTCAAAACCGTTGGGAGTAATTACATCAGGCTTTTTATCAAGGAAAGCAAGACATTCACGTCCGGTGATCTCACTCACTGCAGTGAAGACATCTGCCTGTGCGGCTGTGATCTTTTCGAGCGACTGCTTGGACGTTACATTCAGCTCATGGGCTGTCTGCACCGGGTTGTATTCGTTCATCTTGCCGTAGAGCTGTCTGTTGTTGCCGGCAATGCTGCGCCCAAGTACTGTCGCATGGGTTGTGAATGCGGTGGTTATCCACGGTGCATTTTTTTCCAGGTAAAGTATACCGGCACCCGTCATCCATTCATGAAACTGTGCAACCACTCTCGGAAACTCGCGGTAATACGTGGTGAAGCTCTCAATTACTTTCCCGGCAGCATAACCGAACAATGCCGGTTCAATATAATCCCACTGTCCCGATATGCTGTCAAGTTTATAAGTTTCCCATAAACGGGCAAATATGTCATTCTGCTGACCAAAGTAAGGTGTGAAGTCCACCAGCATCACACGCGGCTGACCTTTGATATTCCAGCGTCCCGTCCTTACTTTCAGGCCTTCCTGGGCCGCAACAGTTTTCCACTGAAGGAACATGGTGTCATCAGGTGTGAATTCTGGATTTGTCTTATCGTCGCGCCATACATCCGGTCCGATAAGAACATAATTATCCCCGAATTCATATGTGGCATTCAGCGCTTTGGTTGAAATGACAGTGTAAATGCCTCCTACCTTGTTGCATACTTCCCAGCTTGTTTCAAATAAAAAGTCAGCTTTCATTTTTATATATCTAATAGTCGTTCAATACGCCTGGGCGCATTATGGATACCTTATATGTTTAACCTAAACAGCTATTCTTACTTTTTGGCTTTTGCGGCCGTGGTTTTTCGTGAAGCTGTCTTTTTCACGATTGGTTTTTTCGACGTGGCTTTGCCAGCAACAGCTTTTTTTGCAGTTGCCGCCGGGCTTTTCTCCCCTTTGGGTTTCACTGCTTTTGTCCTGACTATGCGGCCCTTTTTCTCAAACTTTGTTAATTTCTCCTGCAGCTCACTGATAAGATGATCTTTGGTCTCAACTGCTGCTGCGAGGCGATTAACCTCCTCGTCATGGACATTTGCCGGAGCTACAGCCTTAAGCCTTATCTCAAA
>JADGPV010000001.1 GCA_017882245.1 Bacteroidales bacterium
AGAGCATGAAAAACTGAGAGAGCTGGCAGCGGATCTTAAAAATGAACTGTCAGAAGTCAAAAGACAGCTGGCGGAAAAAAATGAAGAAGTAAAGGAGCTTCAGACAAGATATGAAAGAGCGAAGTTCTCGGGGGCAGTCCTCGGGAACGGAGACGATGCCGCGAAGGCAAGGAAGAGAGTGAGTGAACTTGTGCGGGAGATAGATAAATGTATTGCTCTTTTAGACAGATAATTATATAGCAATGGATGATAAGCTTTCGATCCGGGTTAATGTGGCCGACAGGTATTATCCGTTGAAGGTTGAAAGTGAAAATGAAGAACGTATCCGGAAAGCAGCCCGGCTGATCAATGAAAAAGTGTTGCAGTATAAGCAGCGCTATGTTGACAAGGACATACAGGATTTTCTGGCGATGGCTGCCCTCCAGTACGTTATCAGGCTCATAGAGATAGAGGATAAAGAGGAAGATTCAACAGTGGAAGAAGGATTGAAGGAGTTGTGTGAAAAAATCGACCTCTGTCTGTCAAAAAGATAAATACGCGTTCTTTGTAAATAGCAGGATATTGCCCGCATTGTTTCTCTATTCATTTTGAAAACTCAACAATTTGTACTTTGGAGTTGGTCTTGGATTGTCAAGGACAGGCCGCAGCCCGATTTTTCGGGATCACGCTGAGGCGTGACGGTGGAAGTTCAAGGTAATTCGGCCGCTTCAGCCATGTAGATATGGGGTTTTTTTAAAAGTTGGAGAAACTTTGCGGGTTTTTTTATAAATAAACTTAAACTTTATGATTTCAGTAGCTATATCACCAGGATTTGGCATCGCTATCGGCGGGGCGGCCTTCATCGCAGGAACAGTACTGTCATACTATCTGTGGCAGGTTGTACTGCGGAACAGAAGAAAAAAGATCATCTCTGAAGCTGAGGCTGAAGCAGAAGTGATCAAAAAAGAGAAAATACTTCAGGCAAAAGAGCGCTTTCTGCAGCTTAAGGCTGAGCATGAAAAGGTCATCAATGATAAGAATAACCGCACCAATCAGGCAGAAAACAGAATAAAGCAGAAAGAACTTGCCTTGTCACAGAAATTGGAAGAGACACAGCGGAGAAAAAATGAGGCCGATGCAATCAGGGACAGCCTGACCCAGCAGTTGGAACTACTTGACAAGAAATCGGAGGAGGTCTCCAAGCTCCACCGCCAGCAGGTTGAACAGCTTGAAGCTATCTCGGGACTGTCAGCTGACAATGCAAAGAACCAGCTGATGGAATCACTCAAGGAGGAGGCCCGCACCGGTGCAATGTCTTATATTAATGAGATCCTTGATGATGCGAAGATGACCGCCACCAAGGAAGCTAAGCGGGTGGTTGTGATGGCCATCCAGCGTGTCGCTGCAGAGACAGCCATTGAAAATGCCGTGACAGTCTTCCATATTGACTCTGATGAGATCAAGGGCCGCATCATCGGCAGGGAAGGCCGTAACATCAGAGCTCTTGAGGCAGCAACAGGCATTGAGATAATTGTTGATGACACCCCTGAGGCCATCGTGCTCTCAGGCTTTGACCCCGTACGCCGTGAGATAGCCCGTCTGTCACTGCATCAACTTGTGACTGACGGAAGGATCCATCCCGCTCGTATTGAAGAGATAGTGGAGAAGACGCGCAAACAGGTGGAAGAAGAGATTATAGAGATCGGAAAGCGCACGACAATCGACCTTGGAATCCATGGCCTTCATCCTGAGCTTATCAGACTCGTGGGTAAGATGAAATACCGGTCATCATACGGCCAGAACCTTCTGCAGCATTCACGGGAGGTCGCCAACCTGTGTTCAGTTATGGCTTCCGAGCTTGGACTGAACCCGAAGCTGGCAAAGAGAGCGGGACTGCTGCATGACATAGGCAAAGTGCCTGATGATGAGCCTGAGCTTCCGCACGCAATCCTTGGCATGAAGCTGGCCGAGAAATACAAGGAAAAGCCTGAGGTTATCAATGCCATCGGGGCACACCACGATGAGACCGAAATGACAACCCTTATAGCTCCCATTGTACAGGTTTGCGATGCCATTTCCGGAGCACGTCCCGGAGCAAGACGCGAGGTAATTGAATCATACATCAAAAGGCTTAATGAACTCGAATCACTTGCCCTTACTTATCCCGGTGTGACGAAAACCTATGCCATACAGGCAGGGAGAGAGCTGAGGGTGATTGTGGGTGCCGATAAAGTGTCAGACAAGGATACTGAAAATCTCTCGTTTGAAATTGCGCAGAAGATACAGAATGAAATGACTTATCCCGGACAGATAAAGATCACCGTAATCAGGGAGACAAGAGCTGTAAACTACGCAAAATGAGGAAACTTAATGTACTTAATATCGTCGGCGCAAGGCCCCAGATAATAAAAGCTTCAGCCATAAGCCGTGCAATTGCCACCCAGTTTGCGGACGAGATAAATGAAATAATCGTTCATACCGGTCAGCACTACGACCGTGAGCTATCAGAGGTTTTCTTCGATGAGCTCGAGATAAGGAAGCCGGACCACAACCTTCAGGTAGGATCAGGCAGGCATGGCCGTCAGACAGGACTTATACTGGAGCGTATTGAAGAGGTGATCATGAATGAGAAGCCTGACTGCGTAATCATTTACGGTGACACCAATTCAACTCTTGCTGCCGCCCTGGCTGCCGCCAAGCAGCACTATCCGGTAGTTCATATCGAAGCAGGCATGCGGTCGTTCAATAAGACAATGCCTGAAGAACTCAACCGTATTACAGCTGACCATGCATCGACACTGCTCTTTGCCTCAACAAATACCGCCTTCAAGAATTTAATGACAGAAGGATTCCGTCCCGAGAACGTGGCGCCATATAATATCAATAACCCCAGGATATTCCTGACAGGAGATATAATGTACGACAACAGCCTCTTCTATGCTGACCTGGCAGACCGGAAGAAGCAGGATTTCCTCAGTAATATGGGGCTTACCGAGGACCAGTTCGTTCTTGTCACCATACACCGTGATATGAACACCGACGATCTGGGGCGGCTGACGGCAATCTTCAATACCCTGATTGACCTGGCTGACAGCAACCAGATGGTAATGGTTATGCCCCTCCACCCCAGAACAATTATAGCTCTGCGGAACAAAGCCCCGGAGCTCTATGAGAGACTGACAGGAAATAACCTGATCAGGGTCATAAGCCCGGTATCGTTCCTTGAGATGATCCTTCTTGAAAAAAAGGCAAGGATGGTCATCACAGACTCAGGAGGTGTACAGAAAGAGAGCCATTTTTTTTCAAAGCCATGTATTGTACTGAGAAAAGAAACAGAGTGGGTCGAGCTTGTAAAAAACGGCACTGTAAAGCTTGCTGATGCTGATCCCGTAAGGATTGCCGAAGCGTGGGAATACTTCTTGCATAATAAGGAATTGCTGCAGTACCCCGGCTTCTACGGCGACGGTAAGGCTGCAATCACTATTCTGAAAGAGATAACCGAGGTCTTCAGGAGCTGAGTGCATCAAGCACCTGCTGAACGAGTGTTTTCATAGCCGGCTTGTAATCGGAAAGAAATTTTCCTGTCACCCTGTTGCCGATCACTACACAAACCGTGAGAGCCTTATGATTTAGAAGCTTGGCGAGCCCATAAATCGCAGAACTTTCCATTTCATAATTGGTAATAGATTCTCCTCTGAACCTGAAAGTCCTTATATTTTCATTCAACTCACTGTCAAACGGCTCAAGCCTGAGTTTGCGGCCCTGAGGGCCATAAAATCCCGGTGATGAAATTGTGATGCCTTTCCGCATGCCGGAAGCCACCCTCTCCAGGAGGGCAGGGTCAGCATCCACAACATAAGGATAGGGTAATGTGTCAGGCCATTCAAGGTGACTGGCAAGAGCATCAGCAAACATGTGGTCAAGGCACCATTCATATCCTTCATAGAAATGAAGCACTCCGTCGAATCCCACTGCTTTGCCCGTGGCGATAAATGATCCGGCAGGTATGTCCTCCTGAAGTCCCCCTGCAGTGCCTATTCTGACAAATGACAATGAGCGTGGCTCATCAACGACAACTCCGGAAGCAAGGTCAATATTGACGAGAGCATCGAGCTCATTCATTACTATATCGATATTATCAGTGCCAATTCCTGAAGATATAACAGTTATTTCCAGGTCGTGATATCTTCCGGTAACAGTACTGAACTCCCTGTTGCTCTTCCTGACACGCACCGAGTCGAGCATCTGGCCTATCATTTCAACCCTGCCGGGATCACCGACGATGATTATATTTTCTGCAATGTCACCTGGCAGAAGATGGAGGTGAAATATCGACCCGTCAGGGTTTATGATCAGTTCAGTTTGTTTCATAACAATATTAATAAGCTGCAAAAATATAAAAAATGCGATATTTTCGGAGGGTGATGTTATCATAAATGATGCCTGGGAGAATTTCACTGATATTCTGTCAATGCCGCAGACCAACAGCATTTCTTTGAAAATTTTATATTACCTTGACTATCAGAATTTCAGAAAGTTATTTTCATCTAAATAGCTAAAATTTAATATGATACAAAGGATTCAGACTTTATTTCTATTTGCCGTTCTTGTTCTTTCATCACTTATGCTGACCGGTGATCTGATAAAGATGGATAACGGTACCGGTACAATGTTTACCATCAGTTTAAAAGGACTTGGAGAAGCAGGAGGGGATACTGTTCAGAGTCTCTGGCCGCTTTCCTTGATCTTAGTGGTTGTTCCGCTGCTGACTCTTGCGGCAATTTTTCTGTATAAAAAGAGGTCGTTGCAGATGAAGATGACATTGCTGGTATTGCTGTTGTCACTCGGCGTTCTGATCCTTGGAGCTTTTTACGTCATCATGTTCGACCGCAAGATAGATGTGACAGTTATCTGGAAGATAAAGGTGATCTTCCCGCTCATCTCTGCCATTCTGGCTTGGATGGCCTACCGCTCCATCCTTAAGGATGACCTTAAGGTCAGGTCATACGATCGCCTCAGATAATTTCCAGTCGCTCCTGGTCTGTGATCTTTTCACAGTAGTGGCATTTGAGGGCTAAAGGTTTTTTTGAGACAACCTTAAACCGTGTAGTCACCTTTTCAAAATTGGTTATGCACTTGGGATTCATGCACTTGGCTATGGCGGTGATATTGTCAGGGACAGATACCACACGCTTTTCCACCACCTGGTAATCTTTTATGATATTCAGTTTTGCGTTGGGTGCCACAAGAGCTATGCGGTTAATATCGTCATCCTCGAAAAATTTCCCGGCTATCTTGATAATCGCCTTCCTGCCGTCAGTTTTGCTTTCAAGATTGGTGCCGAAGGTGATCTGATTTTTTATTTTGTCGAGTCCCAGGATCTTTATGACCTTGAAGAGAGTTACGGCCGGTATATGATCAATAACTGTCCCGCTCTCAATTGCACTCACAAGCAGCTGTTTGGGATCACTTATGTTCTTCATGGCTCCTTATTTTAATCCAAGTAAAGTACAGATAATTGCCTGCCTGGTGTATACACCGTTGAGCGCCTGCTCGAAGTAATAAGCTTTGGTGTTGGCATCGACATCAGGATTAATCTCGTTCACACGTGGCAGGGGATGCAGTATCTTCATTCCCGGCCTGGTATCGGCAAGCATATGATCATGCAGTACGTAGGCATTCTTAACCTTCTCGTATTCTATCGGATCAGAGAAACGCTCTTTCTGCACACGGGTCATATAAATAATGTCAGCCTGGTTGATCACCTCCTGAAGGTCGGCAGTCTCATGGTATTTCAGTCCCAGGTTATCAAGATAGAGTTTGTATTCGTCAGGCATCTTAAGCTCCTCCGGTGCTACAAAATTGAAAGAGGTGTTCCATCTCGACATTGCCATCAGCAGTGAGTGTACCGTGCGTCCGTACTTCAGGTCGCCGACCATGCAAATATTGAGATGGTCAAGAGTTCCCTGCGTCTTAAGTATGGAATAGAGGTCGAGCAGGGTCTGCGTTGGATGCTGATTGGCCCCGTCACCTGCGTTTATAACTGGCACGGTTGATATTTCGCTTGCATACCGTGCACTGCCCTCAATAGGATGACGCATGACTATCAGATCAACGTAGTTGTTCACTGTTCTGATAGTGTCATTTAGTGTCTCTCCCTTGCTGACACTAGAGGTCGAGGAGTCAGCAAAGCCGATGACTTTTCCCCCAAGCTTGTTGACGGCACTTTCAAAACTGAGACGGGTTCGCGTTGACGGCTCGAAGAAGAGGGTAGCAACAACCTTGCCGTTCAGGATATCCTGTACTGGTTTTTTTTCAAACTCAGCGGCAAGCTTCAGAATCTTTTTGATCTCCTCGGTGGAAAGATCATCAATTGAGACTAAGCTCCTGGTTTTCATTAAGTTATGTTTTTTCTGCCTGAGATATGGCAAAGTTATTACAACTATTGCTCTTTTGTCAAAGCTGTTAAAAAGTATTTAAAAATATATTTCTCAGCCAGTACGGAGCCATGACAGGGTGAGGTCAGGGATCTTGCGCAAGCGACCTGTGACCTTCTCCGACTGTGAGGCCCTGAAAGATATCTCAGCAGAGCATTCCTGACCACCGTAATTAAGTGAGTGCTGCTGGCAGCTCTCCTCCTTGAGAACTTTCATCACATCGTTCATGGCTGCATATGGAAAAGTGACAAGCCAGTCTTCCGTCACATGCTTTTCAATTATCCTGGCATTCGACAATGCATCTTCAGCAGCAGTCCGGTATGCATTAATCAGTCCGCTGACACCCAGCAGGGTTCCGCCGAAATACCGTATGACAACTACCAGGATGTTCGTAAGGTCACGTGAGTTTAACTGGCCCATGATAGGCCGGCCTGCCGTTCCTGACGGTTCACCGTCATCATTGACGCGCCATGCCTGCCTGTCAGGGGTGAGCACCCAGGCATAGCAATGATGCCTGGCGTCATGATACTCCTTCCTCAGCGCTTCCAGTTTGCTTTTTATCTCTTCCTGTGATGAAACAGGGATTGCTATTGATATGAACCTGCTTCCCCTGTCTTTAAAAAGACCTTTCGATTCAGAGGCTATGGTTTTATATGTATCAGAGAACAACATTTTGTCCGAAGGGGTGATAAATCAAAAAAACATTAGGGCCTTCGCACCTTCGTAAGACCATGGAAACAAAGAAGTTGATAACTGACGAGCAATTATTTTTTCCGCGATAGCCATTCTATTCGGTATATAAGGCCATTTGCCTGAATTCATTGTTAAAAAATTCTATTGAAGCATCCCATCGCCGGACCTCGTCAGCAATCGGCAGTCCTTTTTCAAGCACCTCGCGCATGCGGCTGTCGCCGGATAGTATGTCAAACGGCATCAGCCTGTACTCGTATTCATACGGCGGCGGATTGAATCTCAGAGAGCCGGCAGGTGAAGTCTTTATTACAGCATCAAAGAGATTAAGGGCTGTTACCACAGGCCTGAAGACTGAGGTATCAGTTACGTGTATCTGTATCCCATGGCAAAACTGTCCGGCATATTTGTTAAATGTAGGTATGAAATCATGAATGCGGAAAGCGCAGCCGGGAATATTTCTGCTTCTCAGCTCGTTGAGCAAATGTGTGCTGTTAATGAAAGGTGCTCCTGTAAGCTCGAAGGGAATTACCGTTCCCCGTCCCTCGGAAAGATTAAGTGCTTCAGCCAGCACTATACCCGGATATACAAGCGCTGTTTCAGGAGCAGGCATATTGGGAGAGGGGAGGACCCATGGAAGGCCGGTCTCACGATATAATGAGTTGCGTCTCCATCCCTCTGCCCTTATAACGTGGAGGTCACAACCCGGGATGTATTTTTCCTTTATCCATAGAGCCATCCCTCCGATGGTCATGCGGTGGCACAGCG
>JADGPV010000066.1 GCA_017882245.1 Bacteroidales bacterium
GCAGTGATGAGGAGAAGGCTGCCAGGTCGGCAGCAGTGGAGGAAGCCACGAAAAAGGCTTCCATGGTGCCGTTGACTGTGATGAAGGAAGCATTTAAAACCTTTGATCTTTTAGGTGAGATGGTAAGAAAAGGCAATCCCAACTCTGTTACGGATGCGGCTGTCGGGGTACTTGCCACAAGAGCCTGTATAAGAGGTGCTTACCTTAATGTTAGAGTGAATGTAAAGGGTCTGAAAGACCGGGCTTTTGCTGAAAATCTCATGGCCGAAGGCAGGGAGATTGAAGATAGGGCTGCAGCAACTGAGCATGAAATCATCACTCTAGCATCAGCAGGGCTCTGAATATTATTAAGAGTTTTCCGTGAAAAAGCTTGAATATTCAAAAAATACATTTACTTTGCATCACTTAGTTTAATTTTTAACCCTTATTAACCTAAACTAAATCATTTATGAAAAAGACCCTAATGATTTTTGTACTGGTTCTGGCCACAACAGCGCTTGCGCTGGGGCAGTCAGTACAGATTACTGGAATTGTCACAAGCAAGGATGATGGAATGACAGTTCCCGGTGTATCAGTAATAGTCAAAGGCACTACTATAGGTGCCTTGACAGATGCTAACGGAAAGTACACAGTGTTGGCTCCGCAGGGTGCCAATACTCTGGTTTTCAGTTTTATAGGAATGAAGAAACTGGAAGTTGACATTCAGGGCAGGACGAAGATTGATGTTGTTCTGGAGTCTGAACTTGTTGGCCTTGATGAGGTCGTCGTAACAGCAGTTGGTATTTCCAGGGAAAGAAGGGAGCTGGGTTATAACGTTCAGAGTGTCAGCTCAGATGTAATTGCCGACAGACCAAATGCCGACCTTGTAAACTCTTTGTCAGGACGAGCCTCCGGTATTCAGGTTATCAGCTCAGCCGGTGACGCCGGTGCTGCAACCTACCTCACCATTCGTGGCGCACACTCTATTACCGGTAACAATCAACCATTGTTTGTGGTAAACGGAATGCCTATCATTTCCGGAAGTGAAGACACCGGTGTTGACGGTGTTACAACATCAAGCCGTTCAATAGACCTGAACCCTGAGGACATCGAATCAATCAGCGTTCTTAAAGGTGGTGCAGCCACAGCCCTTTACGGCGTACGTGCTGCCAATGGTGCCCTGATCATTACTACCAAGAGTGGCAGAAACCTCGTTAACAGAAAAGTTGAATTCACCAGTTCAGTGGGTTTTGATGAGCTTTCTCAGGTACCGAAAATGCAGAATCTTTATGCTCAGGGAATGGACGGAGTCTGGATTGGCGGCAATGCTGCCTCATTCGGACCTAAGATTGCTGACCTGGAATATGACGGCGATGCAACCTATAAATGGGATCCGAGAGGAAAGCTTGTTCCAAAAGGAACCGGAAACGGCACCCCTGCAGTGGCTTATGACCCTTATGAATTCTTCCAGACAGGTGTTACATATAATAATAACTTAAGTGTAAGCAACGGCAATAACCTCGGAACTTATTATTTATCTGTTTCCAATCTCGAGCAGAAAGGTATAATTCCGAACAATCACTTTGGAAGAACAACATTTCGTTTGAATGCAACTTCAAGATTATCTGATAAGGTTAATGTCGGAGCTGATTTCGCTTATACAAATTCACAGGCAAGACAGATACAGAAAGGTTCAAACGTATCAGGTATCATGTTAGGCCTGGTAAGAACAGCCAGGACATTTGACAACAGCGCAGGATACAGATTTCCGGACGGGAAACAGCGCAACTACCGTAACGGCGGTGGTTATGACAACCCGTACTGGGTGGCAAATATGATTTCCTATGACGAATTTATAAATCGAATCACTGGAACCGCAAATCTTAACGTTGCATTTACAAGTTTCCTGGATCTGTCCTGGACAGCGGGTGTTGACTGGTACAACAGAAGATACTCAGACAAATTTGCAATTGATTCAAAAGCATGGCCGGCAGGTTATTACGATGAGGAAATGAATGATGCGGGAGTCGTAAACTCTGACATTCTTCTAAACTTTCACAAAGATTTAGGTGATAGTTTTAACCTAAAGGTCACTGTAGGTAACAATATATTCTCCTCTTTTGGCAAGTATTTATATGGTGATGCGAAAGGATTGCAGATCGCTGATTTCTATCAGTTGTCCAACTCATCTACAAATACAGTCAGTCACGGTACCAGCAAGTACCGGACAGCGGCATTTTACGGCGATTTAGGTCTGGCATACAAGAACCTTCTATACCTGGGATTGACCGGGCGTAATGACTGGTCAACCACTATGCCGAAAGCTAATTTATCAGCTTTTTATCCTTCAGTAAGTTTAGGTTTTGTATTTACGGAACTTGGAGGGCTTAAGGATAATAATATCTTGTCTTATGGTAAGCTGAGAGCATCTGCCGCACGGACAGCTAACATTGCAGGTCCTTATAATACTTCTAACTATTACTATGCAGCGGGCTCCGCAGACGGCTGGACAACCGGTGTGACCTTCCCTTATATGGGTCAGTCAGGATTTCAACTTGGCAGCGGATTAGGCAACCCTGATCTGAAGCACGAAACTATGGATTCATGGGAAGTCGGACTGGAACTTCGTTTCTTTAAGAACAGACTTAATTTGGACGCTTCCTACTTTGATAACCTGAATAAGGACCTCCTTATGAGCGTTCCGATTGCAGCTTCTACCGGATTTACTTCCATATACCTGAATGCTGCAAAAATGGAATCAAAAGGTATCGAGCTGAGTCTGGATGCAACTCCGGTTGTTTCGAAAAACTTCAATTGGAATATAGTTATCAATTTTACCAAAATAAATAACAAAGTTCTGCAGCTTGCTCCTGGAGTTGATAACCTATTCCTTGGCGGTTTTGTGGAACCTCAGGTTCGTGCTGTTGCAGGTCAATCGTACGGAAGTGTTTTTGGTATGGACTGGATGCGGGATGAAAATGGTAATATCTTAATAAATGACGATCCGACAGACAGCTACCGCGACGGATACCCATGGTCAGATGCCCGTGAATACCGGAATATAGGAAATACAAGCCCTGACTGGCTTATGAACATTACCAATACTTTCTCTTTCAGGGGCATCAGTCTGTCATTCCTTGTAGACATCAAAAAAGGAGGTGTGATGTACAATGGTACCGGATTTGCCATGAATTACTTTGGTACATCTCTCGCTACTGCAAAACGTGAGGTTTATTATACTCCGGAAGGGACGATTGATTTTGCGCTAACTCCTGCTGAAAACATAACTGTTTTTGACGGCGTTTACGGACACGTTGATGCAGACGGTAACCCTGTCAGTTCAGGTGTTAAGAATGTAACCCCGGTTGTTTTAGACCAGGCATGGTTCAGGGGACACGGCAGTAACTTCGGAGGCGGACCAACAGCAGCTGCTATGATACCTGCCGGCTGGGTAAGATTAAGAGATATATCTCTGTCTTATGATATTCCTGTGAAAAATACCTTCATGAAATATCTGCAGATCTATGTTACAGGTAAGAACTTATTGCTGTTCACTCCGTACGATGGCATAGATCCTGAAACAAACCTTCAGGGAGCTGTAAATGGTCAGGGAATGGATTACTTTAATAACCCGGGAACAAAGACTTATATGGCCGGGTTAAGAGTAAACTTTTAATTAACTTCTAATTGAAAAGAATTATGAAAAAGAACCTTAACAATAAAATCAAAACGGTAGGAGTGACATTGGCTTTTATCCTGTCTCTTTCTTCTTGCGAAAAGTGGATTGATACCAGCTTAAACACTAACCCCGATTCTCCTGCTGATGTACCCATGAACCTGCTGTTGCCAGCTATTCAGCAGGACTTAGGCTACATAATGTGCGGAAACGATCCAGTGCTTACAACCGGTACCTGGATGCAGCAGTTTGATGGCGTCGACCGTCAGATGTATACTGAAGCCCGATATCAATTGTTACCTGGAGATGTGAATAATTTTTGGAGCGCTTTTTATCCGTCAATACTTATGAACTCAAAAGTGTTGGCTGAAAAAGCTGAAAGTCAGGCATCCCCTTATTATGCAGGAGCTGCCAAGGTCATCATTGCTACTACTTTGGGTATAGCAACTGATCTTTTCGGCGATATGCCTTTCAGCGATGCATTCAAGGGTACCCAGAATGTTCTGAAACCGAAATTTGACTCTCAGGAAAAGATTTACGATACTCTTTTTACCATTCTCGATGGCGCTATTGCTGACCTAAGCAGTGCAACCAATGCCATTGCCCTGAGCGGAGATGTAATTTACGGTAACAGTGCTGCCAAGTGGATGAAGGCTGCTTATTCAATCAAAGCCCGCCATCTTCTTCAGTTATCAGAAGTAAATGGCAATGCTGCTTATACAGACGCTCTGGCTGCTGCTGCTAACGGATTTAGTTCAAATGCAGATGATTATATGGTTCCCTGGAATTCAGATAATCATAATCCGATCTTCCAGTTCATGGAGCAACGCGGGGATATTCGCATGGGTGGTACTTTGATTGATATGATGCAAGCCAGCAGCGATCCCCGTTTGCCGTTTTATGCTTATAAAGACGGGAACGGTAATTATACGGGGAGTCCAGCAGGTTCAGGAGACGACTTGGCTTCAAAACCCGGAGTTTATGTTGCCGGGGCCACGTCACCTTCTGTACTTATGACTTATGCCGAGCTTAAGTTTATTGAAGCTGAGGCTCACTTCAGACTTGGTCATACCGTGGATGCTCAGGCTGCGTTCGAAGCTGGAGTTGCAGCATCAGTTCTGAAAGTCACAGGTGCTGCCAATACGGCATGGTTAGACGCCCACATTAATGGCGTGACTGCAACTCTTGAACTCATAATGGCTCAAAAGTACATAGCAACATTCGGAAATAATCAGGCTTTTGCTGATTACAGAAGAACGGGACTTCCTGTTGTACCGGTGGCAGAAGGAGCAGTTATACCTGCAATGCCTGTACGGTTCCCTTATGCTCAGGAAGAGATTACATACAATGGAGCAAATGTTCCAAGTGTGACAATCAGTACCAAAATTTGGTGGGATAGATAAGTCATTCCGTGAATAACAGCTAAAATGTATATATCATGAAAAAATTATTTAAAATATTATTCGTTCTCATCGCCGCGGGAGCATTTCTGACTTCATGCGAAATGAAAGAAGTAGGCTTTGACGCGATTACTAACCCGCCTGATGCAAGTGCCGGATATTATTTGCAGTTTATAAATGCATCACAGTCATTTGAAACAGGTGTCACAGAAGCCGGCGCTCTTGTTGAAATAGAGAAACCTATTGCAGTTGTTTTGATGGGGATGCCTCAGACTGAACCTGTTACTGTTAATCTGACAGTAGACCCTTCTACAACAATTGCCGCCAACATGTACACCTTGTCTGCAACCAGTATTACAATCCCTGCCGGTTCAACGTCAGGTTCAGTTACACTTAAAACCATTGCTGAAAATATGCCTGTTGGTCAGACACTGAAGCTTGTGCTTACTTTAAGTGCAGGTGAACATAATTCCCCCAATGCTGCCGGAACCAAACTAACGTATAACCTGAAGCGCATTGAGTTCTGCCCCCTTGTTAACGGTGTTGCAGACATGGTAGGATCATGGTCAGGCGATGATGCATATTACCCAAGCATTATCTCCACTGTGGTGGAAGGTACAAAGCTTAAAGCCGATGGTTTTGGCGTGGGGTTTATTAATGACTTTTGGGGTGAGGCAGTAATCGCAGGCGGGACCTGTCTGATTACTGTTTCCGGAAACGGCCTCATAGATATACCGAGGCAATATCTCTTCACAACCACATACGGTGGAAGTCCATATAGATACGAGATTAAAGGATCAGGAAAATGGACCAACTGCGGCGCATCCCCGACTATGTTAATCACATATGATATTTATTACGAAGGCGAGGCTGACGGGTTAGCAAAACAATATGCAGGTTATCTTGGTGGCATACCGTATCTGACAGCTGATATTACTCTGGATGGTAAGAAATCTGCTCATGTTACTGTTAATAAACTGACACCATTTAAGAGATAAAAGTACCATTAGCTTAACATTAATAAAAAGGGTGTCTCGTTTTGGTTGAGACACCCTTTTTTTATTTCCGGCGACCGAAACGTCTGTTTTCTTCCATCTTTTTCCTGATCCTCCGGCTCCTGCCTTTCACTATGATATAAACGGCAAAGAGCACAAGAACAACTATAATCAATGTTCTCAGATTCCCCTGTTCCATCACATCATTCTTTTTATCAGCCTGAGCCTATGGCTGTATCTGCCCTGGTCATCGCGCCAGATGCCCTGATGGTCAACCCTGTCACGCCTTACCCTGCCGGCAGCATGGATGATCGTCTCTTTTGCGAGGAGTATACCCGTATGAGTTATATTGTCTGTATCAGTGGAGAAAAAGAGTACGTCTCCGGGCTTTGCGTCACTGATAAAGTTTACGGTGACACCTTTTTCCGCCTGCTGCGAAGCATCACGGGGAAGGGCTATGCCATGTATTTTGAATGCGATCTGTACAAGTCCCGAGCAGTCGATACCCATTGGAGTGCGACCGCCCCACAGGTACGGGGCATTCAGGAACTGAAGAGCTGTCTCCCCGGGTGTCGGGGCCGGAGCCAGCATATCCGGGCTAAAGCCTGGCATCAGATAATTCTCGTCTCCAAGTCTGAATCCGGAGAAATCATCTTTTATTTCGAACAACTCACTTCCCGGAACAATTGTCATCCGGCTGCCGTCCTCCCTTATACAGTTTACCTCACGGCCTGCAATGATGCCTGACTGTTCTTCATTCCAGCTGATGTAACCAAGCTGTGCACCATCTATCCACCCGGAGTATGAATCAAAAAGTGTTTTCACCCTGATCCATGTTCCTGATGTTTCAATGATGCTGAACCTCTCGCCAAAAAGGATCTGGCTGACCATCTCGGCACGATGCGAGGGCGCGGCCCTCATTGGTATGTAGACGTTGGTGCAGATGAGGAGGTCCATTACTGGATGTTGTCGGTTGTCTGTTATCAGTTATCGGTTAAATAGGTCTGATGTATGAAGGTCTGATGTCTGAGGATCTGAAGTCTGAGGGTCTGAAATCTCTACGCTCTACACTCTGATCTCCTATCTCATGTCAATGATATCCACGTCCTTATAGTCGGCAGGATTGAATGTGAAGAAATCTCCGGCCGGCTTAAAGCTGAGGTCATATCTATCTGATGTGATATTTATTGTCATTCCATTCTTGGTTTTGTACTCAGCGCCCTTCAGGTCATGAAGTTCTTTTCCTATCTTAAGCCTTATACGGATCAGGTCAGTCGTGATCTCTTCAGGATAGAGGTCGATAATCCACTCATTTACAGTCTGCTCAACAAGTCTGACCTTGAATCCCTCCCTGTACATGGTAAAGAGTAGCGAAGGTTTTGATACAAAGGATTCATCCTCAGGGTCAGATTCAGTTATTGTGACTTCATTCACATCCGGGAGATAACTCCAAACGGCTTTTCCGTCAGTCCAGATACTGTTATCAGGCAATGTGAGCTGGTATTTGTCGCCTGAGATTATTGCTGACCCTGACAATGTGTCAACATCGCCCTCCCGGACGTTGCTGGTTACAAGAGTGAACTCAATTGTAACAGAGGGTGCTGAGATGGCCTTTTTGCTGAACTCGGACAGTATCTTCATTGCCTCCGGATCCTTCTGGGCAGAAATGGTAATCGTAAGTAGTGAAAGTATCAGAACTAAA
>JADGPV010000067.1 GCA_017882245.1 Bacteroidales bacterium
AGGAGATTGAGCAGAAGCGTATCGCAGGCTCAATGGTGCGTGATGACGTACGAGCAGATGATATAGCCGAGATTGTGTCAAAATGGACAGGCATACCTGTGTCACGCATGCTGGAAAGCGAAAAGGACAAGCTTATGAGGCTGGAGGAGGAGCTTCATAAAAGAGTAGTGGGTCAGGATGAAGCTATCTCTGCTGTCTCCGATGCAGTGCGCAGATCGAGGGCGGGCCTTCAGGATGAGAAGCGTCCCATAGGGTCTTTCATTTTCCTTGGCACTACAGGAGTGGGTAAGACAGAACTGGCAAGAGCCCTTGCCGAGTACCTCTTCAATAATGAGAACCTGATGACACGTATTGACATGACCGAATACCAGGAGCGGCATAGTGTTTCAAGACTTGTCGGAGCACCTCCCGGATATATTGGCTATGATGAAGGAGGGCAGCTTACTGAAGCAATCAGACATAAGCCTTATTCGGTTGTTTTGCTTGATGAAATCGAAAAGGCACATCCTGATGTGTTCAATATTCTGCTTCAGGTGCTGGATGACGGCCGCCTGACAGACAACAAAGGCCGCACCGTCAACTTCCGCAACACAATTATTATTATGACCTCTAACCTGGGGTCGTCACTGATACGTGAAGCCATTGAAAGCAACGGCGGTACCCTGACTGATGAGCAGGCCGAAAAGCTCAGGGAGGAGCTGATCCAGATGCTCAGGAGCACCCTCAGACCAGAATTTGTAAACCGTGTGGATGAGATAGTTATGTTCAGACCATTGACCGTTGAACAGATACGGGAGGTTGTCAGACTTCAATTCAGCCGTGTCTCGCAGATGCTTGAAGAGAAAGGAATCAGAAGTGAGATTACTGTCAGGGCTATCGCCTGGCTTGCTGAAAAGGGATTTGATCCGCTCTTTGGTGCAAGGCCCGTTAAACGACTCATTCAGAAGGAGATAGTTAATGAACTGTCAAAGGCGATCATTGCGGGAACCATTGACAAAGAAAAGACTGTCAAAATTGATGTCCGTTCCGGAGAACTGATTATCACGAATGTCTAAGAGGGCCCGCTCCGTAGGAAGCTCTCAAGACATGTCTCACGGTCCGGGTAAATATCGAGCGCCTTATTGAGTTGCAGCATTTCAAACAACTCAGCGGCTCGCGGTGTAAGCCCGCAAATCCTGAAAGTACAGTAATTTGAGCGTGCCACACGCAAGAGATGGAGGAACATGGCAAATGCTGTGCTGTCGAGATAATTCACCCCTCCCAGGTCAATGACTACCCTTGTATATGGTATCTCGAATAACTTAAGTATAACAGGCTTGATGCTGCCAACATTGTTAGCATTGATCCTGTCATCGTCGAAGCTGATGATCTCAATCCCGTTGAGCTTTTCTGAAAATATCATGACAGATCACACTTTTTTGCTTAAATAATCGTCTATCTCTGCCAGGACAGTTGAGGCATCCTCTTCAAACTTTGAGATGTAGCCGGCATATTTCTCCTTCTGCTCCCCGGCTTTTGCATTCAGTTCGAATTCCTTCAGCATTATTGCGGTCTGCTCCATCCCCATCACTGTCACTGAACCTTTTGCCTTATGAGCCAGAAGTCCCAGCTCATAGTATTTGCCGCTACCAAACAGATTGTTCATCTCTGTGATAAATTCAGGGATCTGGTTGCGGAATATCCCTACGATCTCTTCCATTGTGGGGGCGTCTCCGCCGGTAATGTTCACAAGATAGTCAGGATTGAATACTTTGTATTCCATTGGTTCAGGTTTGTCAATGATACAAATATAGAAATAATGATACCTCCTGCGTACTAATTAAGTTAAAAGAGGCAGGCCCAAAAATGATTTATTGCAGGTTTTATCGATTGGAAAATGATACTTTTGTTCAAAATACAAAATCCAATGCAATGAAAAACACTCCGTTTCTGAAGTTTCATGAGGCTCTGGGAGCCAGGATAATACCTTTTGCCGGGTACAATATGCCGGTTGAATATACAGGTATCACCGATGAGCATATCACGGTGCGCAAGAAAGTGGGTGTGTTTGATGTCTCTCATATGGGAGAGTTTTGGGTTAACGGTCCGCGTGCCCTCGATTTTCTGCAGTATATCACTTCAAATGATGTTTCAGCTCTTACTGACGGCAAGGTACAGTACACATGTTTTCCAAACGGGAAGGGAGGTATTGTTGATGACCTGCTCGTTTACAGGTTCAGTGCTGAGAAATATCTTCTCGTTGTTAACGCTGCAAACATTGACAAGGACTGGGAATGGTGTGTAAGAAATGCTGAGCGGTTTGGAATCGCTTCCGGCCCGGGGAAAGACATGCATAATGCTTCAGAAGGTACAGCACAGCTTGCCATACAGGGACCGCTGGCACTCAAGGCAATGCAGAAGCTTACTTCAGAAAATGTTACAGATATGGAATATTACACCTTCAAGGTTCTGAAGTTTGCGGGTATAGATGGCGTCATATTTTCTACCACTGGTTATACCGGTGCCGGAGGCTGCGAAATATACGTAAAGAATGCTGACGCTGAGCGGCTCTGGAAAGAGGTTTTCAGGGCCGGTGAAGAATATGGTATCAGACCAGTTGGCCTCGGCGCCCGGGACACTCTTCGCCTTGAGATGGGCTACTGTCTCTACGGTAATGATATAAATGACACTACTTCGCCAATTGAGGCAGGACTGGGATGGATTACCAAATTTGTTCCCGGTAAGGAATTCGTTGATAAGAACCTCCTTCTCAAACAGAAGGAGGAAGGGACTGAAAGACGCCTCAAGGGTTTTATAATGATCGATAAGGGCATTCCAAGACAACACTATGAGGTAGTGGATGCTTCCGGAAACAATATCGGCGAAGTCACTTCTGGCACTATGTCACCAATGCTGAAGCAGGGCATAGGGATGGCTTATCTGAAGAAAAATTTCTGGAAAACTGATACCGAAATCTATATCCGGGTCAGGGGTAAGGACCTGAAAGCAAAGGTTGCTGCTCTCCCTTTTTATAAGTTATAAAAAAGCGTTCAGTTACCGGTTGATGCTATGACACAAAAGAGCCTTGAAATATGCTTTTCCCCCGCAATATTTGGAGCACATGCCGACAAAGATGCAGTTGTCGTAGTCATAGATATACTAAGAGCGACAAGCTCAATCTGCACTGCTTTTGCCAACGGTGTCCGTGAAATAATACCGGTTGCCACTGTGGAGGAAGCAAGAGAGATGAAGGGTAAAGGTTATCTTCTTGCAGCAGAGCGTGATGGCTATATACTGGATTTCGCTGACTTTGGCAACTCACCGTTCAATTTCACCAGGGAGAAGGTAGGGGGAAAGGTTGTAGCATACAGCACCACAAACGGTACAGGTATTATGAAGATGGCATCAGATTGCAGTGCTGTTGTGATAGGTTCTTACCTTAATTTCGATGCGCTGTGCCGTTGGCTTGAAGAACAGGACAGGAAGGTTATAATCGTATGCGCCGGGTGGAAGTCACGCTTCAGCCTTGAGGATGCTGTCTGTGCAGGAGCCATTGCGGAAAAACTTCTTGAGAGCGGACGGTTTGAGGCTGCCTGCGACTCCGTACATGCTGCCACAGATCTGTGGAAAATGGCGAAGGGTGACCTGTTAGGTTATATTGAAAAAGCTGCCCAGAGGTCAAGGCTCAGGGATAAAGGTCTTGATGACTGTATAGGCTATTGCCATACTTTTAACGTTACAGATGTTATCCCGGTATTGCGAAACGGAAAACTGGTAGCTCTATGACCATTGATTAGATGGTCAGGTGAACTTAATTGTATAGATTTGAAAGAGAAAACAAAATTAACCAATCATTATAAAATCATCAGAAATGAAAAAGCACAACTTTTATGCAGGACCTTCGATCATGCCTCAGTACACAAATGAGAAGGTGATTGAAGCTATAAAGGATTTTGCCGGAACAGGTCTCTCGATCATGGAGGTATCACACCGCAGCAAGGAGTTTGTAGCGGTTATGGAACAGGCTGTAACATTGGTTAAGCAGCTGCTCGATGTACCATCAGGCTATTCCGTGATATTCCTTGGCGGTGGTGCAAGCCTGCAGTTTGCCATGGTGCCGATGAACATGCTAGAGAAAAAGGCAGCGTACCTCAACACTGGCGAATGGGCAGGGAAAGCCCTGAAAGAAGCTAAACTATTCGGCGAAGTCGTTGAAGTAGCATCATCAAAGGACAAGAACTTCAATTATATCCCGAAAAGTTTCGTTGTGCCTCCTGACGCAGATTACTTCCACATCACTTCAAACAACACTATCTTCGGGACTGAATTAAAGAAGGACCTAACTGTCAGTGTACCACTCGTGGCGGATATGTCTTCTGATATATTCAGCCGTCCTGTTGATGTTTCGAAATATTCTATCATTTACGGTGGTGCACAGAAGAATCTGGCACCCGCAGGGGTTACATTTGTGATCATTAAGGATAATGTGCTTGGCAAGGTTACGAGGCCCATTCCAACCATGCTTAATTATAAGACACATATTGAAAAGGAATCAATGTTCAACACACCCCCGGTAATGGTGGTCTTTGCAGCTGCGAAGACACTTGAATGGCTTACCGGGAAGGGTGGGGTAAAGGCAATGCAGAAAATCAATCAGGAAAAAGCTGCTCTGCTTTATGACGAGATCGAACGCAATAAGCTTTTTGTTGCGACAGTGCCTGACCCGGAAGACAGATCATTGATGAATGTCTGTTTCGTGATGACGGAAAATTATAAGGAGCTTGAAAAAGAATTCGCTGCCTTTGCCAAGTCAAAGGGTATGGTTGGTATTGAAGGGCACCGCTCGGTAGGCGGTTTCCGTGCTTCTCTCTATAACGCACTACCCATCGAGAGCGTCAGGGCTTTGGTCGAATGCATGAAGGAATTTGAAAACAAATACTAAACGGTATCATGAAGGTTTTAGTTGCCACAGAAAAGCCCTTTGCAACTGTTGCTGTAACGAAGATACGTGAGATCGTTGAAAAAGGAGGTTATAGCCTGACCCTCCTTGAGAAGTACAAGACTCCGGAGGAATTCTGTTCCGCTGTCGCTGATGCTGATGCACTTATAGTTCGATCTGATATTGTAGATGCTGCAGTCATTGCCTCAGCCAAAAGACTGAAGATTGTGGTGAGGGCAGGCGCCGGTTATGACAACCTCGACCTGAATGCCTGCACCGGGAGCAATGTTGTTGCAATGAACACACCGGGACAGAACTCAAATGCCGTTGCTGAACTGGCATTCGGAATGATGCTATATACTGCCCGCGGCGGTTTCGACGGCGAGACCGGATCGGAACTTCTGGGCAAGACCCTCGGCCTGCATGCCTTTGGTAACGTCGGGAAATGCATGGCACGGATTGCAGCAGGCTTCGGAATGAAGACATATGCCTTCGATCCGTTCGTGGACAAAAAGATCATGATCGAAGCTGGTGTGACGCCGGTCGATACTATTGAACAATTATATTCCATAAGCCAGTATGTTTCACTGCATATTCCGGCAAATGACAAAACTATAAACTCCATTGGAGAGAGACTGATCTCACTGATGCCCCCGGGAGCCGTGCTGGTCAATACAGCCCGTAAGGAGGTTATAAATGAGGTTGAATTTGCTGCAGTGATGGAAAAGAGGAACGACCTGAAATATTTAACAGATATCGCCCCTGACAATGCAGAGCTCTTTGCTTCAAAGTTTGCCGGACGGTACTTCTTTACTCCTAAGAAGATGGGGGCGCAGACAGAAGAAGCAAATGTCAATGCGGGTGTTGCTGCCGCACGACAGATTGTCTCTTTCTTCGCTACGGGAGACGAAACTTTCAGAGTTAACAAACCCTAAACAGAACCTTACTGATAAAATGACTGTTGTTAAACCTTTCAGGGGGCTCAGGCCACCGGCCGGACTGGCATCCGAGATTGCCTGCCTCCCTTATGATGTAATGAATTCGGAAGAAGCTGCTGTAATGGCAAGGGGCAAGGAAAAATCGCTCCTGCATATTACAAAATCGGAGATTGACTTGCCGGAAGGTACTGACGTGCATTCAGAAGATGTTTACCGGAAAGCATTTGAAAACTTTACTGAATGGCAGGTAAAGGGATGGCTCGTTCAGGATGAAAAACCCAATTTCTATATTTATGCCCAGACAATGAAGGGACGCACACAGTATGGAATTGTGGGAGCAGCAGCAGTAAATGACTATCTCTCGGGGGTGATCAGGAAACATGAGCTTACCCGTCCTGACAAAGAGGAAGACCGCATGGTGCACGTCAGAACCAATAATGCCAATATTGAGCCTGTTTTTTTTGCCTATCCTGCAGTAAAGGAACTTGATAAAATTGTAAGCCGCGTTGTCAGGAAACAGAAACCCGAATATGACTTTGTGGCGGAAGATGGAATAGGTCATCAGTTCTGGGTTATCAGGGATGAAACGATGATATCACAGGTAGAGAAGCTTTTTAACGAAAAAGTGCCTCTCATGTATGTTGCCGACGGACATCACCGCACCGCAGCCGCTGCCCGGGTGGGTAAGGAAAAGCGTGACAAAAACCCTGCTCACAGGGGAGATGAAGAGTACAATTATTTTCTTGCAGTGATCTTCCCGGATGAACAGCTCAGGATACTTGATTACAATCGTGTTATCAGGGATCTTAACGGACACACACCAGAGCAGCTGCTGTCAAAACTTGAAGAATGCTTTGTTGTAAAAGATAAGGGGTCAAACACTTACCTGCCCCGTAAACTGCATAACTTCGCAATGTACCTTAATGGCAAATGGTATAGCCTTACTGCCAGACCAGGTACTTTTAATGATGCTGACCCGATAGGTGTTCTTGATGTAACCGTCCTGACTGAAAAAGTTCTTAAGCCACTGCTTGACATTCAGGACCTGAGGCGATCAAAACGAATTGACTTCATCGGAGGTATACGCGGACTGGGTGAGCTGAAAAAACGCGTTGACAGCGGTGAGATGAAAGTTGCTTTTGCGCTTTATCCGGTATCAATGAAACAGTTAATTACCATAGCCGACACCGGTAATATCATGCCCCCGAAAACGACATGGTTTGAGCCCAAACTGCGCAGCGGACTGGTTATACATAAACTTGACTGACAAGCAGTCAGGGGTTGACTGATGAATAGCATCATACGGAATATTGATGCTCTGGTGAAGGAGCTTCCAGGTAACGTTTCAATTGTTGCCGTCTCAAAAACACGAAGTCCTGAAGAAGTGCTTGAAGCATTTAACGCAGGGCTTCATACTTTTGGAGAAAACCGGGTGCAGGAACTGGCTGCAAAAAAGGCAGCTCTTCCGGACGGGATAAGCTGGCATCTGATCGGTCATCTGCAGTCAAACAAGGTAAAACAAGCTGTTGCTTCAGCGTCAGTGATCGAATCGGTTGACTCGATAAGACTTCTCGGGATGATTGACAGTGAGGCTGCCAGGCAGAAAAAGATTATTGATTGTCTTTTACAGGTCCAAATTGCTCTGGAGGAGACAAAGTCAGGCTTCAGCATTAATGAGATTGAGGATACTGACTGGACATCTAGAGCCGCATCCTTAACCAATGTAAGGATATGCGGCCTTATGGGAATTGCATCTTTTACGGATAATATGGAAAAGGTACGGTCGGAATTCAGTTCACTCTCTCGCCTGTTCAGGGAAACCCGCCTGAGATGCTTCAGCAACTACGGCTGGTTCACTCAATTATCAATGGGTATGTCAGGCGACTGGCGGATAGCTGTAGATGAAGGAAGTACGATGATAAGGGTGGGAACACTTATATTTGGAGAACGAATTAAAAAATAAAATGAGCACCATAAGCACACGTTATCTAGGACTTGAACTCAGCAGTCCGGTTATTGCAGGAAGTTCAAATTTTACATCCGGAGTTGAATCGATAAAAGAGGCTGAGACGGCCGGAGCAGGTGCTGTGGTTCTGAAGTCCCTCTTTGAGGAACAGATAGTGTCGCTGGCCACATCAATGTCGGCAAAGGAGTCATACCCCGAGGCAGATGATTACCTGTTATATTATACGCGGACTAACAGTGTCGAAAACTACCTTGAACTGATATCTAAGGCCCGTAATAGCGTGAAGATACCAGTCATCGCCAGCATAAACTGTTTCTCCGCTAAAGGCTGGACGGATTTTGCTGTTGAGATTGAAAAGGCGGGAGCAAGTGCTCTGGAGGTGAACATCTTCTTTATGCCTGTTGACATGCACCAGTCATCAGCAGATGCTGAAGAGGTCTATTTCAAAATTATTGACAACCT
>JADGPV010000068.1 GCA_017882245.1 Bacteroidales bacterium
TCCATAGTTTTCTTTATTTATTATTTTCCTTTCAAAGAAAAAACAAGATCACAAAATTGGCTGTTGCTCATTGCCAGCTATGTTTTTTATGGAATAGCTGAATGGAGGATGATCCCTTTGCTATTCACGGCAACTGTAATCTTTTATTTTTTGGGATTAGCAGTTCATTCTCCTGCATCAGGCAGAAGATCTTCCATGATAACCTGGTTTGGGGTAATGACAGGTATAGGCTTTTTGTTTTATTTTAAGTATCTTAATTTTTTCATTGTGTCATTTGCCGGATTGTTTAACTCATTGGGGCTCAGGGTGAATTGGAATACATTCAATATTTTAATGCCGCTGGGGATAAGCTTTTTTACCTTTAAACTAATAAGTTATATTATTGAAATACATAGATGCAAAATTGAACCAACGAAAAATTTCGTTGAATTTGCAGCATACATATCGTTTTTTCCGACCATTATGTCTGGTCCTATTGACAGGCCCAATTCGTTTCTTCCACAACTTGGAATCAAACGGCCTTTTAATTACGATTTGGCGGTTGACGGTTGCAGGCAGATTCTTTGGGGAATTTTCAAGAAAATTATCATTGCAGATACTATAGCAGATTATGTAAATTCTGTCTGGATGAATATCCCGGATCAGAGAGGCAGTACATTACTTGTTACTGCTTTTTTATACAGCATTCAAATGTACACGGACTTTTCCGGTTATTCCGATATGGCCATTGGGGTTGGAAAAATATTGGGATTCCGGATAATGAGAAACTTCAATTATCCCTTTTTTGCGAGAAATATTGCTGAGTTTTGGAGAAGCTGGCATATGTCATTAACCTCCTGGCTGACAGATTATGTATTTATGCCATTAAATGTCAAATTCAGGAACTTGGGTAATTGGGGAATCGGAATTTCAATTATTATCACATTCGTGTTAATTGGATTATGGCATGGAGCCAATTGGACTTTTGTCTTTTTTGGTCTTTATCACGGGATGCTGTATTGCACATTGATTGTGTCTGGTAAGTTCTTTAAAAAGGAGAAGTTGAATATAAATATCCTGGGACTGCCATCATTGACTGATTTCTTTAAAATGGCATGGATATTCTTCCTTGTTTCACTGGGTCTGATAATTTTTCGGGCAGATAATATTAAGCAGGCAGTGGAATATTTCGGAGGTATTTTTGGTACTTCAAGCTTAATTACAAAACCAGATGGACTTGGTGTACTGATTCCTGTCCTTTGTGTGACAGCTGTCATGTTTACAGTTGAATGGTATCAAAGAAATGAGGAATATGGCCTTGTATTGAGGGAAAGGGGTGTTCTTAAATACAAGGCAATAAAAGGCTTAATATACTGGACTTTAATAATTTGTATTTTGATAAAGGGAGGGGAAGCACAAGAATTTATTTATTTTAAATTTTGATTTACAACTATGAAACGGTTTCTTCTTAATCTTGTATTTATTTTTTTTCTGCCTTTGTTTCTGATCTTTGCATCCTCAGAAATATTATTAAGATCCAGGATGAATGAATATAAATACAAGAATTCTTACCTGGAGAAAAATAAAAGTACAATTGAGTTGCTTTGTCTGGGGCCATCTTCTGGCTATTTCGGAATAAATCCTCATTATTTTAACATGAAGGCATTTAATGCCACCCATGTTTCTCAAACCATAAATTATGATAATTTTCTTTGGGAAAAGTTCGCCGGACAAATGGACTCTTTAAAATGTGTTATCCTGACTATTGACTATTGGTCTCCATTTACTACCCTTGAAACATCAGGGGAACCATGGCGAACAAAAAATTACCGCCTCTATTACGGTTGTAACTATCATAAGTATGATCCAAAATCTATTTTTGAAACATACAATTTTAGTCTGGTTTTATGGGAAAGAGTTTATAATGCTTTAGATGATTTGTTCAAAGGGCGTGTTGAATTAGGCATAGATAGTCTTGGCTATGGCACTGATTATACCCTTTCAAAAAGGAATATTGACTGGCAGGGAGGTGGTCTGTATTCAGCGAAGAGGCATACTAAGAAAATTGATATTGGAATCTTGAATCAAAACGCACAATATATTGATCAGATATGCAGGAAATGTCAGGAAAAAAATATCATTGTTCTTCTCCTGACAACACCGGCCTGGGCTACGTACGTTGAAAATCTAAATCGTAACCAGCAAGATCTGATGAACAGATTCTGTAATTCGTTTCCAAGTAAGTACCCAAACACTTATTATATATCACTGCTGGAAGATAAAAGATTTACTGAAAATGATTTTTATGACACAAATCATCTGAATGAATTTGGTGCGAAAAAACTATCATTGATAATAAATGATACTATAACGTACTTTCAACACCAGAAGTCGATTTTCCCGACAAATAGAAAATCGCAGACTGGATATTTCGAACGTTAAGACGTTGGGAAGGTACAATTTTTGAGGTTGTAACTTCTTGATTTTGAGTGGGCCCACCTGGGCTCGAACCGATGCGAGCGTAAAAAAATGATCCGGTGGATCATTTTAGCGAAACATTCAGACTGCAGGGATGGCTTCGAGCCCATACTAAAAACAAAAAAAGCAGCCGTCTTCGGCTGCTTTCCGTGGGCCCACCTGGGCTCGAACCAGGGACCCCCTGATTATGAGTCAGGTGCTGCTAACCAGCTGAGCTATGGGCCCGGATAAACAGGTGGCAAATATATAAATTTTTTTTATTTACTGTTAATATATTCGAACAGCACACTGCCCGCCTCGTCAAGGTCATTGCCGAAGGTGATGAGGCCGCCGCGGTCGCCAGCCATCACTATAATACGCTTTTCAAAAACATCCGGCTCGCTGAAAATACGGATCATCTCACGGGCCATGGCCGGAGTGCCGTATTCAACTTTAGGATCGGTAGTGGGTACCTTGTTCATCAGCTCCTCCCACAGGATGGTCGAGTGAACATGGATGACAGCATTGGTCCCCGGATCTGCTGTATAGATAGCAGCGTGAGTGAGAGACTCTGAGGAAGCCTTCAACGGCCCGCTGCACATGACGGCATTGTCGTCAATATTGTATGATGATACCTTTACATAATGACCGGGCTCAAGCTCGGGGATGTCACCCGTTGATGACCCTGTGATGATGAACTGTTGCGATTTGCCGATGCGTATGCTTATGTTTCCGAAACCAACACCGTTCTCAAACGCCCCGACAAGGTCAAGATTAAAAAGGATCTCCCTCCAGTGATTGATGATCTCATATTGCTCATCTGAGATTACGGGTCCAGATTGGCTCCAGTAGCAATTGAACTTGACAAATCCTTCCATATAATTATTATGATATTTTCAAAAATGCCTCTTTCCTTCCCCAGTCTTCACTGGTGAGGTTTCTCCCCGGAGTTAATTTGTAAAATTAAAAATAATTAGGATGATTCGGATTATTGACGGAGACGTTGCATGCAATGTCTCTGTTTTTTATGAAAAAGGATTTTTTCGAATTTCTGCCCTGTTTGTTCTATTTATTTCGAAATAATTGATTATCTTTGCTTAAGGTTGGATTTTTATGGTCAATAAAGATGATTATAGAATTAAGATCATCCTGACAGCAAGCAGGATCTTTAGTCATTATGGCTTCAGGAAGACCACAATGGAAGAGATCTCAAAAGCTCTAAAAAAAGGTAAAAGTTCAATATATTATTATTTCGGGAGCAAGGAAGAGATCTTTAAAGCTGTGGTTTTGTACGAGGCTAACCAGCTGCGCACTCAGCTTACTACTGCCATCAAGGAAGTGGATTCTCCGCCGGAAAAATTACGCAATTATATATTCGTGAGGATGAGGGCGTTTGAGAAGCTCTCAAACTACTACAATGCCGTGTTTGACAAGAATCTTGATCATTACGAATTCATTGAGAAGATCAGATCGCGATATGACAGGGAAGAGCTCGCAATTCTGAGGTTGCTTGTTTATGTCGGTAACCGGCGTGGCGTTTTCGAGATAGAAGACAGCGAATATACTGCCATGGCTATCCAGACAATGCTGAAGGGCATGGAGGTTCCTCTTTTCTGGCGCAAGCGGGAGATAGACATCAATAACCGTCTTGACGCGATATTACATCTGATTTTTTATGGTATTAACAAAAGACCGTAATCCGGGTCATTTTTTGCTTGCTGCAGGCTCCGGAATTTTTCTGAATGCCCAGATCAGAATTACTATTCCTGCAATGATGAATGGTATGCTGAGGAGCTGACCCATATTGAATTTCATTCCTGCCTCAAATGCCACCTGATCTTCCTTGACATATTCCACAAAGAAACGAAAACCAAATACTATGACAAGGAATAGTCCGAACAGCAACCCCGGCCTTTGTTTTCCCAGGTTTTTCCAGTAGACCCTCATAAGAATCAGGAAGGTGATCAGATAGGCAAGGGCTTCATATATCTGCGTCGGGTGTTTGGGTGCGTGCTCCCCGTTACGGAGAAACACAAATCCCCAGGGCAACGTGGTTTCAACACCGTATATCTCTGAGTTCATGAGATTTCCCAGCCTTATCAGGCAGCCTGCCAGTGCCACGACAATCACCACACGGTCAATGGCCCAGATAAATGTCTTTTTCTCTTTCCTTGCAAACAGCCAGAGCGCAATTAGTATTCCTATTGCTGCGCCATGGCTCGCAAGGCCTCCGTGCCATACCTTCAGGATCTCAATGGGGTTGGCAAGATAATAGGCGGGTTCATAAAATAAACAATGGCCCAGCCTGGCTCCGACGATCGTTCCGATTGCAACATAAACCGTCAGCCTGTCAAGAGTTGCATCAGTCAGCCCCTCGTTCCTGAAGATTTTTCTCATGATGTAATAACCGAAGACAAATCCGGAGGCGAAGAGCAGGCCATACCATCTTATAGCAAAATGGCCAATACGGAAGATCTCAGGATTGACATCCCATGTTATGATCTGTGGTATCATTTGTTGTTAGTTTGGTGCTCAAAATTAGTAAAAAAGTGAAGGATCCCAGTTCCGGGCAACAATAAATTACATAACAAAATTTGATGTAAGTTTGCAGATAGTGGATGGCAGGAGATACATATCAGGAAGGCTGGGCGTAACAGTGCTGGTAATGTTTTTTATTTTATCCTGCGCCAAGATAAGCTCCCCCACAGGCGGACCGAAAGACCTTGACCCTCCGGTAATATTGAAGAGTCAGCCCGAAAACGGCACGGTGATGTTCACCGGAAAATCATTCACGGTAACATTTAGCGAATATGTGATCCTTGACAAGATCACTGAAAAATTCATGGTGTCACCGCCGGTGAAAACAAAACCTTTAGTCAGGTTGAAAGGCAAGAATCTCCTGGTAAGCTGGGAAGACAAACTGTCTGACAGTACAACTTACACCTTCTATTTCCAGGATGCAATACGTGACAACAACGAGAATAATCCAATCCCGAACTTCCAGTATGTTTTTTCAACTGGTCCTGTCCTTGACTCTCTGTCGCTGTCCGGAAATGTTTTCGGAGCCTTTGATCTTGAGGTAGTGCCGGATGCTCTCGTTACAATGTATTCCAATCTGTCAGATACGGCCCCGGCCAGGCTGCTTCCTGCCTATATTTCCAAGCCTGACGCATCCGGGGGCTTTATGATAAACAATATAAAACCGGGGCATTACAGGCTTTACGCCGTCAGGGACCTCAATGGCAACAAACTGTATGATCTTGATGATGAGACCTTTGCTTTTAGTGATTCGATCATTGACATCACTCCGGAGACAAATTTTAGTATAACTCCTGATACAATTAAATATAAACCTGCGAACGCCACTGAAACAACCAAAGCAGATATATTCACATTTGGTACTCACCGGCTTTATGCCTTCATCAGGGAATTAAAGAAACAATACCTGAAGTATACTGAAAGAAAGAGCAGCGGGTCTGTCGGATTTGCCCTTGCCCTTCCTTCTGACTCCGGACAGGTCTCTATTGTCCTGACCGGTGCAGCACCGGATTCATGGTTTATGGAAAACAATGCCAGGCGTGACACCTTCATGGTATGGATAACAAGTCCCGAAATGTATGACCGGGATACCATTCAGGCACTGCTGACATATCCATTCACCGACAGCACCAAAACACTCATACAAAAAACAGATACAATCATTTTCAGATTCCGGAAGCCGGAGCCTCCGAGAGCAGGCGCGAAAAAAATACCGGCATTATCCCTGGCGACAAACGTGGGCACTAAAATTAAACCCGGCACAATGCCGGCATTCACAGCCCCGGCACCCCTTAAAGAGCCTGACACATCGCGGATGATCCTGATGCAGATTGTAGATACTGTAAAGACCAGGATCAGGGCGGAGTTCATAAAGGACAGTACGAATTCAAGGCGCATTCTGATGAAAACACCGCTGAAAGCCGGGGGCATCTATACCCTTCTTTGTCTGAGAGGTGCTTTTACGGACATCTACGGGAATGCTACGGACTCAACATTTTACAAGATTAACGTCGGTATCCCGGAAGATTACGGCAGTGTTGCTTCAAAGATATCGGGCTATGAGGGCGATGTGATAATTCAGCTTCTTGATAATAAGGAAAAGGTGCTGAAGGAAGCCTTTATTAAAAGCCCGGGGCAGGTTAAGTTCGAGCTTATTGATAAAGGCCGTTACAGACTGAAAGCTATCTATGACATTGATTCAAACAAGAGGTGGACAACGGGAGACTTCAGCCTGAAGAGGAACCCCGAGCCGGTCTCATATTACCCTGGCGAACTTGATGTAAAAATAAACTGGGACCTGGAACAGGACTGGGACCTGAGTGTCATGTACAGCAAGGATGTGTCCCTGAGAACCAAACCAGTGACTAAAAGGTAAAGAACTATGGCGACGCGAAGAAAGTTCATACAAAATACTGTTATAGCGGGGGCGGCACTCAGCGCAGGCATTCCTGCATTCTCGTCCGTTCCTGTCAGTAAATGGGTTTCCCGCAGACCGGAAAAAAGGATGCGCAAATTTCAAAGCAAAGCAGTTGAGGAGACTATCGGGGAAATACAGGCATTTCTTGGCGATTCAGAGCTGGCATGGCTCTTCGGGAACTGCTTTCCAAATACACTTGACACAACTGTAAACTACTCTGAGAAAAACGGCGGACCCGACACTTTTGTCATCACCGGCGATATCAATGCAATGTGGCTGCGCGATTCGACAGCCCAGGTATGGCCTTATATTTCCCTGACCGCTTCAGACAACAATCTTAAAGAGCTTATTGCCGGGGTTATCAACAGGCAGGTAAAATGCATTTTAATTGATCCTTATGCCAATGCCTTTAATGATGGTCCGGGCAAAAGTGAGTGGATGAATGACCTTACGGAAATGAAGCCGGAACTTCATGAGCGTAAATGGGAAATAGATTCGCTTTGTTATCCTGTCAGGCTTGCATATGGTTTTTGGAAAGCGACAGGGGATACATCTGTTTTTGATGCTTCATGGACTGAGGCCATGCACCTTATCATACGTACGTTCATTCAGCAGCAGCGAAAGGAAGACCGTGGACCCTACCACTTCCAGAGAGTCACAGGATGGCAGACAGACACCGTCGCCGGAGGAGGCTATGGTAATCCCGTGAATCCCGTGGGATTAATAGTCTCAATTTTCAGGCCCTCCGATGATGCGACAATATGGCCGTTCCTGATACCGTCAAACTATTTTGCAGTCAGGTCTCTCAGGCAGATAGCTGAAATAGCTGGAGCTGTTGTCAAAGACGAAAAGCTCCGTGGTGATGCCACTTCGTTGGCAGACGAGGTTGAGGCAGCCCTTCTAAAATACGGTACGACAGTTCACCCGCAGCATGGAGAGATCATCCCATACGAGACTGACGGATATTACAATTTCAATTTCATGGATGATGCCAATGTGCCCAGCCTGCTGGCAATGCCATATCTCGGTACGGTTAATCGCAATGATCCGCTTTACCTGCGGACAAGGGACTTTGTACTGAGCAAAAGCAATCCATATTACTTTTCCGGTATCATGGGTCACGGGGTAGGGAGTCCGCATACCGGACCAGATCGTATATGGCCCATATCAATCACAATGAGAGCGCTCACGGCAGTTAATGATTATGATATTGTCTCTTCACTTAAGATGCTGCAGACCACTCATGCTGCAACCGGATTTATACATGAGTCGTTTATGAAAGATGATCCTACAAAATTCACGAGAAAGTGGTTTGCATGGGCAAACACCCTGTTCGGTGAGCTGGTGCTTGACACCTACCGGATCAAACCTGAACTGTTGAAAGAAATTTAAACTGATATAATATGAAAGACATTGTTGCCGGAGTTGATATAGGCGGAACAAACACCATTATCGGATTTGTTGATTCTGAGGGTCATATACTCGCTGAGGGCAGGCTCTCAACTCCTGATTATGCTTTTGCAGATGACTTTGTCGCTGCCCTTGATCAGAAGCTGAAAGAGATGATGGAGGGTCGTGATGATCTGAACCTCATCGGTATAGGTATTGGGGCGCCCAATGCCAATTTCAACAAGGGCACCATTGAGCTGGCTCCGAATCTGAGGTGGAAGGGAATAATTCCGATGGTTAAAATAACCGAGCAACGCACAGGACTTAAGACACGTATCACTAATGATGCCAATGCTGCGGCGCTTGGCGAGATGATGTTCGGTGGCGGCAAAGGCATGAAGAATTTTGTCATCCTGACCCTTGGCACAGGTTTGGGCAGCGGTATTGTCGTTGACGGGGAGGTTGTTTACGGCCATACAGGCTTTGCAGGTGAACTGGGTCATATGACAGTTGTGGAGGGAGGAAGGGTATGTGGTTGCGGCCGCCGCGGCTGCCTCGAGACCTATGCCTCGGCCACCGGCCTGGTGCGGACTGTGATTTGCCTGCTCAGCGACCGCCGCGATGAAAGCGTTTTGCGTGATCTTAAAAGCAGGGATATAACCTCGCGCAGAGTGGCTGAAGCCGCGGCGGCCGGCGACATCATCGCAATGGAAGCCCTTGACCAGACTGCACGCATGATCGCTCTCGGCATTGCCAACGCTGTCATCTTCTCAAGTCCCGAGACAATATTCCTGTTTGGAGGACTGGCCAAGGCGGGTGATGCTCTTTTCGTGCCCGTAAGAAAATATGCGGACGAACTTGTGATGCCTGTCTTCAGAGGGACTTTCAACATACTTCCATCGGGTTTGCCAGAGGCGAATGCGGCTACACTTGGATCTTCGGCATTGATATGGAAGGAAATGAAATAAGCAATATCAAGCCTGATGAATATGATCAAAGGTAATGCAGTAATAGGCCAATCAGGAGGCCCGACATCAGTAATCAATTCCAGCCTGGCAGGGGTCATCACCGCTTCAAAATCTTCAGGCATCATTGACGGTATTTACGGCATGAACTACGGCATTGAAGGCCTGATGAATGAAGTTTTTTTTGACCTTGCAGCGCAGCCTGATGAAATAATAAAGGGATTGCGCCGCACACCCTCCTCGGCCCTGGGCTCGTCACGACACAAGGTGAAAGAGGAAGATCTTCCGAAAATACTTGCTGTTCTGAAGAAATATGATATCCGTTTCTTCTTTCTGATAGGGGGGAACGACACGATGGATACTATCAACAAAGTGGAAGCATATTGCCGGGGTGCAGGATACAACCTCACGGGAATTGGTGTTCCAAAGACCGTTGACAATGATCTTTTCGGCACTGATCATACTCCGGGCTTTGCCTCTGCCGCATGGTCAAATATTCTCAACGTCATGCAAGCCGGGATGCACGCGCGCGATATGAAGAAGGTTGACCAGTTTGTTGTTTACCAGACGATAGGACGTGATGCCGGATGGCTTGCAGCTTCTACAGCAATGGCCAGACGTGAGGAGGATGATGCTCCTCACCTGATCTATATGCCTGAGCATCCTTTCGTCACTGATAAGTTTCTTGTTGATGCTGACAGTTGTTTGAAACGTTACGGCTGGTTGTCGGTGGTCTGCGGCGAGGGGCTGAAGTTTCCTGATGGAACACCTGTAAGCGCCTCGGTTGTGAAGGATACCTTCAATAACACCGAATTTGGAGCCACTGGCGGAGCTAGTGTTGCAATGAACCTCCATCGCATGTTGACCTCCGAATTCGGGCTCAGGGGAGAGTTCCAGATTACAGAATCCCTGATAATGAACGATTATGTCAGGGCTCTTCCTCTTGATCTTGAGGAAGCATACCGTTGCGGCATGGAGGCCGTCAGGCTTGCTGAAAACGGAGAAACGGGATACATGGTAAATATCATAAGGACGTCGGATGATCCATACACCGTCACCTATGGTAAAGTGCCACTGAATGATGTGGCTGTCGCTGCAAAACCGATGCCCGATGAATATTTCAATAAAGAGGATAATTTTGTCTCGGAGGCTTTCATGAAATACATGAAACCGCTCACGGGAACGCTTCCTGATTTTGCAAGGCTGAAGAAGATTATGGTAAAAAAATAAAGTCAGAAAAAATGGCAACAGAATTCAACAAGGTAGCGCTTTCCATCAATGCTCACCCTGATGATGCAGAAGCATGGAATGCAGGGGTGCTTAAGCTTTTGCATGACAAAGGATATAAAATAGTCATTGCCACAATGACCGGTGGTGATCTCGGGGGGTGTAACATGAGCATGGAAGAGACAGCACGGGTACGGTTTAATGAGGCAAAGGCTGCCGCAGCCATCCTCGATGCTGAATATTATTACCTGGGAGGCATCGACGGCTCTCTTTATGATACTTATGAGTTGCGTAAGAAGACTATCTCACTTATACGCAAAGTTCAGGCGGGCATCATTTTCACACACCTGCCCAACGACTATCACCCTGATCACCGGGCTACTGCGGCTATTGTAGAGGCTGCGGCCATGGTGTCATCGCTTGACCCGGTGCCTGTTCCTGAGAAACCACTCAAGATCACACCTCTTTTATATCACTCCTCACCGCTCACACTGAGTGATCCGCTGGGAGGTCAGCTGACCCCACCGCACTTTTTTGTCGACGTCACCAGTGCTTTGGAGACTAAAATAAAAATGCTCGGGAAGCATGTTTCACAGCTCGAGCTGATGAAGCACATGCACAAAATAGATGATTTCTTTGGATATGTGCTTGAGGGAAACAAAAACTATGGTAGAATGGCAGGCGTTGAGTATGCCGAAGTTTACTGGCAGCATCTTGGCGGAGGCTTTCAGAAAGATCCACAGGTACAGCGTGACCTCAGCGAATTCATTGTAAAACACTAAAAAACAGACATATGAATCTTAAAGATAAGAAGTACAACAAATTTGCTCTTGTCCGTGAAATGATGGAAACACCCGGAATCATCAGATCGTTTGACCCGAAGGTTTCCGGGCGCTTTATTAAATCTTTCAAATCCGGGAGAGGATTATTTCTTACAGGAGAGGGAAGCAGCAGGTTGTTCCCGGCCAAAAGAACAATTTTTGCAAACCTTAAAAAAGATTTCCTTCTGCCTGTCATTACTGAGGGTTGCACCCAGTCACTGGAGTACAACCTGAAGGACTTCGTCGTCTTCGTTGCTTCTAACTCCGGCCAGACCAAGGAGGTTATTCGCCTTGCCAGTTCGCTCAAAAAGAAAAAACACAATGCAGTATTTGGGCTGACTGCCAATCATAATACCAGGCTTGAAGAGTTCACACAGGGAACGCATGTTCTTAAATGCGGTAAGGAGGATGCTGTAGCTGCAACCAAATCAGTGATTGAACAGGGGCTCTTCTATGATTCTCTTCTCCGTAACCTGGGAAAGGAAAAGATGATCGGATTAACTAAAGCTGCCGCACAGGCAGAAGAGGTGCTGACTGCAAAGATCGACAGGAAGATAATTAACCTGATCAGCAAGGCAGACATGATCTATTTTGTTGGCCGTGACAACGGTGTTGCAGCGGAGCTTGCCCTGAAAACAAATGAGATCACCAGGAAAAAGTCGGCATTTTACGAGGGCACATTTGCCCTTCATGGCATCGAGGAGGTAATGAATAAAAACGAGGTGCTCATCTGGGTTGAACCGTTCGATTATGACCAGGATAAATTTATGGAATGCATTGTTAAAGGTGCCGGAGTGAATGTGATCGCCATTTCAAAAAAGAAAACAATATTTCCCACAATTGTCATTCCGGATGGTGGCCAATATGCAGAATATTTACAGCTTCTCGCAGGCTGGAATGTTCTTGTTGAGACCGGCATTTCTCTGAAGATAGATCTTGACCATCCGAAGAGAGCAAGGAAAGTGGGCAATGAATACGTTCCGGAATAATAGAGCCTGAGAGGCAATTTACTGCCCTGACATTTATTTTCACCGGTTTAATCTAAACCTTATATTTACGTTTGGTTTTAAAAGTAATTCTTACTATGGGAAAAGAACGTGTTGTTGTCGGCATAGACATAGGAGGCACCAATACTGTCTTTGGCATTGTTGACAGAGCAGGCAAGATTCTTGCAGAAGATAACCTCACAACGACGCATTATGATGAGCCTGAAGTTTTTGTTGCAGCGTTATATGAGAAAATTCAGATCACCCAATTAAAAGCCGGGAAAGAAGTTGAGATACTGGGTTTTGGAATAGGTGCACCGATGGGAAACATTAACAAGGGCACGATTGAGTATCCGGCTGATCTGCCGTGGAAAGGAATCATACCTTTGTCTGATATTTTTGCCAGGCACACGCCTCTGCCAATCATCGTCACCAACGATGCCAACGCTGCTGCTGTTGGTGAGATGATCTACGGCGGAGCAAAGGGGATGAAGAACTTTGTAGTCATCACTCTTGGCACAGGGCTCGGCAGCGGGTTTGTCGTTGACGGCAAATTAGTATATGGTCACGACGGTTTTGCGGGCGAGATAGGACATACGTCGATCAGACCGGGCCAGTCAAACCGCGATTGCGGATGCGGGCGTAAAGGGTGCCTTGAAACATATGTTTCCGCTACAGGACTGAAGCGCACGGTGCTGAAGATCATGGCAGACAGGCTTGAACAAAGCGAGCTGCGCAAGCTCAGTTTTGAAGAGCTTGACTCAAAAAAGATCTATGAAGCCGCGCGACGCGGTGACCCTATAGCCCTCGAAGCTTTTGAGCACACCGGTGCGATGCTGGGATATAAGCTTGCCGACGTGGTGGCTCATACGAACCCTGAGGCTATCTTCCTCTTCGGAGGATTGGCCCTGGCAAAGGATCTGATCTTTGAGCCGGCAAAGAAGCACATGGAAGAGAACCTGCTTTACATCTACCGTGACAAGGTCAAGCTGCTTCCCTCGGAGCTCAGCACACATAATGCTGCCGTGCTTGGAGCCAGCTCGCTTGTCTGGTCTGAGATCGGAGAAAGGTAAAAAGGCAGGGAGCTAATGAATAATTACAGTCTACCTGAAATGATCAATTATATCATAGGCGGCCTTCTCGTTGTCATTATCTTTTCAATTGCTTATGCCTATCTGAAGCCCCATAAGCTTCATCATTCCAGGCCCATCTCAACCTTTGCACTCAAAGCCAGCTACCTTGTTTATCTCCTGGTGACACTTCTTGTCATATATTTTGCCAGCCTCAGGGGCGGAGGCCTGAGTAATGTCTTCGACGGCCCGGAATTCTTCATCTTTCTGCTCGTACTTTTTATTCCCACAATAGGGATCTTATCCCGGAAGATCACACATTTCAACAATAAAAGAGTACGTTATAACCTGATATTCACTGCAGTAAATATCGTAATGACTGTTACGGTTCTTTTGCTTTACAGGTATTGAATTCTTCAAACAGTTATAAAAGCTTACCTTTGTTTTTGAAACCAGAAAAACTCCATCGTCATGATCAAAGAAAGATTCATAACCTATGTAGAGGAGAGCATAAAGAAAAACTGGAATATTGAAGCGCTCTCAAATTATCACGAGAAGGGCTATACGTATAAAGAGATAGCTGAAATCATTGTCAGGCACCATATTGTCTTCAGGGAGTATGGCATTGAGGAGGGCGACAAAATTGCTCTCGTGGGAAGGAACTCTGCGAACTGGTGCGCAATGTACCTTGCAGTTGTGACCTATGGTGCAGTAGTTGTTCCCATCCTCCCTGACTTCAGGCCGGAGGATATGCAAAACATCATCAACCATTCAGATTCCAGGATGCTCTTTATAGACGAAAAGCTCTGGGAAAGCCTGGAGGCTGACAGGATGAAGGCAATTATGTGTGTCGTAAGCCTTGATACTTTCGAACTGATTTTGAGCCAGTCTGACAAGTTGTCCGGCATCTATGCCTCTGCAAAATCTCTGTTCAGCAAAGCTTACCCTGATTTCAAGCCTGAGGATATTAAATTCTCCGGTATCGACAATGAAAAGCTTGCTGTTATCAGCTACACATCAGGCACCACAGGCTTCTCAAAAGGGGTGATGATACCTCACAGGAGCCTTGCCGCGAACATCCGGTATGCACAGGCCAACATGCCGCTTGATCCGGGCGACCCTGTTGTTTCATTCCTGCCGCTGGCTCATACATACGGCTGTGCCTTTGAATTTCTGTTCCCGTTTACATACGGATGCCACATCACCATCCTGACAAAGACACCTTCACCTCAAATCCTTATTCAGGCATTCAAGGAAATAAAACCAAGACTGATATTGTCGGTTCCTCTGGTGATTGAAAAGGTTTACAAGAAGCAAATCCTGACAGTCATTACCAAGCCGCTCATGAAGATACTTCTGAAGGTGCCTGGAATAAATAAGGTACTTCACAACAAAATCAGGGAGAAGCTGACCGTCAGCTTTGGAGGCCGCTTTAAGGAAATAGTTATAGGCGGGGCCGCCTTTAACGCCGATGCTGAAAAATTCTTCAAGACCATAAAACTGCCGTTCAGCATCGGTTACGGAATGACCGAATGCGGGCCGCTGATCAGCTACGATGGATGGACTACCAACCGTCTGGGTTCTTGTGGCAAAGCCGTTGATACCCTTGAGGTGAAAATTGACTCACCTGATCCTGAAAAAATTGTGGGTGAGATCATTCTACGCGGTGATAATGTGATGCACGGTTATTACAAGAATGAGGCAGCAACAAAAGAGGTGATCGATGAGAATGGCTGGATGCACACGGGTGACCTCGGCGTCATTGACAAAGACGGATATATTTATATAAAAGGCAGAAGTAAGAATATGCTGCTGGGACCTTCTGGAAAAAACATATATCCTGAGGAAATAGAATCCCTCATAAATAACTATAAGTATGTGACCGAATCAGTTGTCATTTCCGAGGAACAAAAGCTGGTTGCACTGATATACCCTGATTATGAACAGATTAATAAAGACGGGATCTCGGAGGCTAATATTAACGAGGCCCTTGATGGCATACGCAAGGATGTCAATAGTCACCTGCCGGAATACATGGCCGTGACAAAATTCCGTGTCCATCCCGAAGAGTTTGTAAAGACACCCAAGAGGAGCATCAAGCGATATCTCTACATGAAGGAGTGATGGATGAGAGTGAAGAAGTATTGTATTATAGTTGCCGGCGGAAGCGGACGCAGAATGAAGTCCGCTGTCCCGAAGCAGTTTCTCCTCCTCGGGGGGAGGCCGCTGCTGATGCGTACAATTGAGAGATTTAATTCATTTGACGATACCATCGAAATTATTTTAGTTCTTCCGTCAGAACATCATTCTTTATGGCGTGGCCTTATAAGGGAGTATTCATTTAATATCAGTCATAAAGTGATTTCCGGCGGGCAGGAGCGGTTTCACTCAGTGAAAGCAGGGCTGAGCTGTGTGAACGAGACCTCGCTTGTTGCTGTCCATGACGGGGTGAGACCCCTCGTAAGTCATGACACTATATGGCGATGTTTTGCCGATGCCGAGGAATTTGGCACAGCCGTGCCCTTTGTTGAGCCTGCCGATTCCGTCAGGATAATTGCGGGTGATGACAGCAGGCCTTACCCGAGGAACGAAGTGCGTCTCATTCAAACGCCCCAGGTCTTCCGCAGCAGCCTTATCCTATCTGCATATGACCGTGATTTTGATCCGTCATTCTCTGATGATGCATCAGTTGCAGAAGCGGCCGGAGTGACAATACACCTGACACATGGAAACAGGGAGAATATTAAAATAACCACACCTGAAGACCTGACGGTAGCCCATGCCCTGCTCGGTATAATGAATTAGAAAAACGCGAAGCCTGATGGAACACGAGAGCACACCTGATTATAAAAAGCTGGAAGTAAAGAAAGTTGAAAAAGCTGATGAAGAGATCATCGGACTGCTGAAGGAAACCGTTCTTGGCGCCGAAGGGGGCATGCGATACTCTATGCAGAACACTGAAGAGAGGATTAAATCTTATGGTGCCGGCCTCTCATTCATGGCTCTCTACAAGAAAAACAGCCTGAAAGGCGTCATCGGTCTCTGCAGACGGAAAACATTGAATTGCGGAATACCTTATGAGTCAACGCATCTTCGGTATCTCTCCATGAAAAGTGCCTTTCAGACAGAACAGGCACCTGATCACCGTAGTGACAGATTCCCGGCTGTTGAAGATAACTTCAAGCAAAAGATACTCTCCCTTTTCAAAGGATCACCAATTGATGAGACAGTGCCTGGTGAGACAGTAGTTCCGCATGTGATGTATGCTTATGTTGAAAGCAAGAACGAAAGATCAAAGAACCTGATAAACCAGGCGGGGTATGAATATATCCGCTCATTCCTCACAGTGGCTTTCAGCCGGTTCTATCCCCGGCGCAGCCCGGCCGTCACCCGCCTGCGGCCAGAGGAGGAACCTGCCATGGGTCGCCTCCTGGAAGAACAGTACAGGAATTATTGCTTTTACTCGGATGAATTTTCATTTCTTGACCATAAGTATTATGTTCTTAAAAAGGACAATGTGATAGTTGCCGGCGTTTGTGCTATACCGGCACGGTACAGGGTCGTGAATGTACCAGGTCTGTGGGGATGGCTGATGATGAAGGTAATGCCTGTAACACCGTTATTCAAAAAGCTTTTTCAACCTGAAGAATTCAGATATATCATACTGAATGCAATTTATTGCCGCAAGGGGAGTGAAGACCTGCTGCCTGACCTCTTCGAGGCAGTATGTGCAGAAGAGGGTTACCATACGGCGCTAACATGGCATGATGATCATTCAGAGCTGTTCGAAGTCCTGAGAACAAACAGAAGAATGGGAGCACTTAACAGAATGCTGAACGCCAAACCGGGACTGATATATGCCTCATTCTCGGGAATGCAGACAGGAGAAACGGATAAGTTTTATGAATGCCCGGCATATATTTCAGGATTTGACTTTTCATAACCTTATTTAATAACTTATCATGACAACCGTATACAGGTGTTTTCAAAGAGGCTGTGTTGCTGTACTGATGCTTATGTGCATCACTCTGACAGCTGCTGCACAGCAGAAAAGTGAAGATAGAATGAAATGGTTCGGAGATGCACGGCTCGGCATCTTCATTCACTGGGGCATTTATTCAGTCAACGGCATAGATGAATCATGGTCGTTTTATAACGAACAGATTTCCTATGATGATTATATGAAGCAGTTAAACGGATTTACTGCCACTGATTATGACCCTGAGGCCTGGGTAAGACTGATAAAGGAGAGCGGAGCCAGATATGCGGTGCTGACCTCAAAACATCACGATGGTGTTGCTCTGTGGGATACGAAGCTGAGCAGCCTTAATGTAGTTGATTCAACCCCTGCGGCACGCGATCTTATCAGACCATTTATCAATGCTCTGCGGAAATCGGGATTGAAAGCAGGGCTTTACTATTCACTGCTTGACTGGTCGCATCCTGATTATCCAAACATGACAAGGAGTGTGAAGAGATATGATACTGACACGATCAGATGGGCGCGGTTTGTGAAGTTCAGCCATGGTCAGATTGCCGAGTTGGACCGGGAATTCAGGCCTGACCTGTGGTGGTTTGACGGGGATTGGGAACAGAGCGCTGACATGTGGCGGGCACCTGAGATACGAAAAATGATCCTCGACAGTAACCCTGACGCAATTATCAACTCCCGCCTGGCCGGTTACGGAGATTACGGCACGCCGGAGCAGGGGCTTCCTGTAAGACCTCCGCAGGAGAAATACTGGGAGCTTTGCATGACGATAAATGATTCATGGGGCTACCAGGGGAATGATCGTAACTATAAAAGTCCGTCACAGGTGATACGCATCTTTGCCGAATGTATTGGCATGGGAGGCAACCTCCTGCTTGACATCGGACCGAAACCTGATGGAACTATACCCGAAGAACAGGTTGAAGTTTTAAAAGAACTTGGCCGGTGGACATCAAAACACAGTCAGGCTATTTTCGGTACTGTGGCCGGATTGCCGAAGGAATGTTTTGAAGGACCATCGACAATGAAATCTGACAGTACAGTAGTGTTCCTTTTTTTTAAAGGTAACTGCGGCGGCGAGCTGATGCTTGAGGGTGTAAAGAACAGGATAAACAAGGCTTTTGTCGTAGGGAACGGCACAAATCTCGATGTAAAAGAATACCTGAGACCCTCATGGAGTGATCATGCCGGTGTGTATTTTATAAAAGTGCCGGAAGAGGTGCTGGATGATCAGATGACAGTGATAGGCCTCTCGCTCGACGGCAAATTGAAAACTGAATAATGGGCCCGCAATGAAGAGATCCTCACTCTTGTAAAAATAAGCCACACAGACCTTTAAATCGTCCTGCTCCTTCATTATGGCGGGCGCTGTGGGGCGTACTGGAATCGAACCAGTGACCTCTTGCCTGTCAAGCAAGCATTCTGAACCAACTGAACTAA
>JADGPV010000069.1 GCA_017882245.1 Bacteroidales bacterium
TATAGCTCTTCTGCCTGTACTGACCTCAACCGGAAAGGGAGCTGATATAATGGTCCCGATGGCTATACCGATGTTCGGGGGTATGATAATCCAGGTGATGACGATATTCGTTGTTCCGCTGTTCCAGTCGATCTGGAGAGAGCGGGCAGCTGAAAGGAACCTGGCGAAAGAAATCCGGAACAATAATATTCTGTAAGATGAAAAGTAGAATAACTATTTTTTTCATTGGATCATTGCTTGCGGTTTTCCCTGGCGTTGCCAGCGGTCAGGTACAAAATGACTCGCTTTCATTTTATCTCAGGCTTGCCGCAAAGAATAACCCGTCAGTAATGCAAAGATTCACTGAATACAGTGCTGCCCTTGAAAAAATTCCTCAAGTAAGCGCACTGCCTGATCCGGAGCTTGGAATAGACGCCTTTCTAACTCCGATGGAGCTTGTCGCAGGCAATCAGATCGGCGATCTGAGCCTGATGCAGATGTTCCCCTGGTTTGGAACACTCAGGGCGGCTAAAGATGAGATGAGCCTTATGGCTAAAGCTGATTATGAAACATTCCGTGAAGCTAAACAGCAGGTATTCTATGATGTGCAGAAAACCTGGTACGATCTTTATAATGTGCAACAGAATATCCGTATTTCTGAAAAAAATCTTGATATTCTTAAAACCCTGGAGAGGCTCTCCCTTGCAAGGTTCAGAAGCGGAGCGGCAGGGAGCCCGGGTGTAACGCAGAGTGGAGCATCGATGCCTGAAGCAGGGGGTTCGCAGCTAACTGCTTCCGGCTCAGGTAGCATGAACAATATGGGTGGAGGTCAGACCCAGAGTAATCCTTCCGGATCTTCGTCTGAAACAACAGCCATACGGGGAGACCAGATGAGTGCCGGTTCCGGAGGATCAGGACTAGCCGACCTGTATCGTATCCAGATCGAGGTCGCAGAGATGGAAAATAATATTGCACAGTTTCAAAGCCGTCACAGATCATTGACAGCGTCTTTTAACAGCCTCATCAACAGACCTCCCCTGACCGGTGTCTCAGTCCCGGACACAATAATTGCTGATACCCTGTCTCTTTCATTGAATGATGTTCTTGATAGTATGCTTGTCAATAATCCCATGATAATGATGCTTGATTTTGAAAGACAATCTCTTGATGCACGAAAAGAGATGGTCACGCGCATGGGATACCCAATGATAGGCCTTGGATTGAATTATTCATTTATAAGCCAGAATACCATGTCATCATCAGCTATGAACGGCAAAGACATGATCATGCCGATGGCAAAGATTACATTGCCCATCTACAGGAAAAAGTACCGTTCAATGCAGAATGAAGCCAGCCTGATGGAGAAATCAGCCGGATATAACCGGGATGCAGTTTCAAACTCACTGGAAGCTGAATATTATAGCGCTTTGCAGTCATATCAGGATGCGCTTCGCCGGGTAAAACTGTATTCTGTCCAGCTTGACCTCGCAAAAAGGTCACTTTCTATTTTGATGAAAAGTTTTGCTTCATCAGGTGCGGATCTTACCGAAATTCTTCAGACCAGACAGCAGACGCTCGATTATGAACTTAAATCTGTAGAAGCAGTCACCGACTGTAATATTTCTATTGCCAGAATCAGGCAACTGATGGCATCTGAACAAGGTTTTTAGATAAATAACCAAGTGATCATGAAAAAAATAATTAAGAATAAATATTTCCTCTACTCTCTGTTTGCTGCAGCAGGACTTTTCATCGGGTGGATATTATTCCATTCTCCGGGGACATCACAGGAAAATAAGATTCTGACAACACAGTCCGCTAAGGCGGTGATATGGACCTGTGCCATGCATCCTCAGATCAGGATGCGCGAGCCGGGTAAATGTCCTATTTGCGGAATGAACCTTATTCCACTTAATCAGAGCGAAGCACCTGTTGATCAGGCTGAAGTGCATCTCACTCCCGAGGCAGCACAGCTGGCCAATGTCCTCACTTCGGTGGTGGGCCGTCAGAAGCCTGTTAAGGAAGTGCGTCTCTACGGCAAGGTCCAGGCCGATGAACGCAGGCTCCAGAGCCAGGTGGCGCAGATCCCTGGACGTATTGAAAAGCTTATGGTAAATTACACAGGAGAGAGTGTGCACAAAGGACAGATCCTTGCAATACTATGGTCACCTGAGCTTGAGACAGCACAACAGGAGCTTATAGAGGCATCTAAGACAAAATTGGAACAGCCAGAAATATATGAAGCATCGAAGGAAAGATTACTCCAGTGGAAGCTCACCGGTGAGCAGATATCACAGTTAGAGAGTTCAGGAAAGGTTCAGAACAATGTTGAAGTTGTTTCAACCACTTCCGGCATCGTAACCTCAAGAAACGTCAACAATGGCGACTATGTTCAGAGGGGTTCTGTGCTGTTCGAAGTGGCTGACCTTTCTGTACTATGGATCATGTTTGATGCCTATGAGAGTGATATACAGTTTATTAAAGTTGGCGACAAAATCAATTTTACAATCCAGGCATTCCCCGGAAGTACTTTTTCAGGCAGGATTTCTTTCATTGACCCGGCCCTTGATCCTGTTACCCGGGTAATTAAGGTAAGGGTCGAGGCCGACAACAGCTCCGGAAAGCTGAAGCCAGAGATGTTCGCAACCGGAATTATCAGTGCCAGGCTTAAAGATTACGGTGATGCAGTTATTATCCCGCAGACAGCGGTTTTATGGACCGGCAAGAGGTCTGTAGTCTATATAAGACAACCTCAGTATGATGAGCCGGTGTTCCGAATGCGTGAAATAAGCCTGGGACCGATGCTTGGCGACAGCTATATTGTCACTGACGGGCTGGCTGTGGGTGAAGAGATAGTCACTCAGGGAGCATTCAGCGTTGATGCGGCTGCCCAGCTTGAGGGCATACCAAGTATGATGAATCCGGCAGGAGGAAAAACTTCTTTAATGCCGGGCATGGAAATGCCTGGTGATACCAAAACAGGTGATGACCAAAACATGCCGGGTATGAATATGCCGGATAATGCTGCTGAATCAAACAGCAATGCCAGGGACACGGTTTCTGTTAAATAAACAGTATGTTTTTCTCTATGGCAAAGAAATGCTAACTTGGCGTATATTAAAGAAAAACTAAAATAATCATGAGCCTTACCAAAAAAATATTAATAGCAATAGGAATTATCCTTGTGGCTATACAATTTATTCGTCCTGCCCGGAGCAATAACAATCAGGCATCAGTAACCGATATTTCAAAGGTTGCAGTTTTTCCTGACAGCATCAGGGTAATAATTCAGAATGCATGTTATGACTGCCACAGCAACAATACTGTCTACCCGTGGTACTCGAAAATACAGCCTGTAGGCTGGCTTTTGGCCGGACATATAAAAGATGGCAGAGATAATTTGAATTTCAGTGAGTTTGGTGAGTATTCCCCAAAAAAACAATTGAGTAAATTGGATGCAATTGCTACTGTAATAAGTGAGGATATTATGCCATTGCCGTCTTATAAAATGATGCATAAAAGTGCCCGGCTCAGCACAGGCGAAAAGACTCTCCTGATTAACTGGGCACAGCATGCAACGGACAGCCTTTCAGTAAAATAGTTCCATTCAGCAATGAGAAAATTATTTCTTTTAACGATTGTTTTTACATTCACTTTATCTATTAACTCCCGGGCAGTCTCTCCTGCCGATTCTATTAATGTTGCTCCATTTGGTAAGGTATATGTCTATAAGCATACCGATACGCCCCAAAATCTGGTAATATTAATTTCAGGTGACGGAGGCTGGAAATATGGAGTTACAGATTTTGCTGAGGCATTTTCAGAGATGAACAATCTGGTGATAGGTGTTGATATCCTGAGATATTATAAAGATCTGAGGCAACGTAAAGAAGAGTGTTATAATGTTTCAGCGGATTTTGTAGAGCTGGCCACGTTCTTTGAGAAAAAATACAATTTCGCAGGTTATATTCCACCGGTTATTATGGGTTATTCAAGCGGGGCAACACTTGTTTACGGAATACTGGCACAGTCACGTCCGGGGACTTTCATTGGCGGAATATCTATTGGTTTTTGTCCCGATATTGAACTGCCCAAAATGTTATGTCAGACCAACGGGCTTCATGAAAAGAATGATACCACAGGCAAGAGATATTTTCTGCTTCCCGATGCAAGGCTTGGAAACCCATGGATTGTTCTTCACGGCAAACTCGATAAAGTCTGCAGTTATTCTGATGTTGCTGATTTTGTCAGTAAAACTGCAAATGCGGAATTAATCACCCTGCCTGATGTCGGACATGGTTTTTCAAACTGGAGCGATTTTATGCCCCGGTGGAAAGATGCATTTAACCGCCTGGTTGATAAATATGAAAAAGGCCTGGCTGCAAACAGTAACTCTGACAAGCCGGAGAACATTCCGCTTGTAATAACAAAAGCCAGGGTTCAGAATAAAGAAGCTCCTGTTGCCCTTATCATTTCTGGTGACGGAGGCTGGTACGGGTTTGAGCAATCAATTGCTGACAGTCTTGCTAATCAGGGAATTCCGACGGTTGGTCTGGATTCAAAAAAGTATTTCTGGAACCGGACTTCCCCTGAAAAAACAGCCGACGATATGGCCTCAGCACTTAATTACTACGGTAAAGAATGGGGAAGAGAGCGATACCTTCTGATCGGCTATTCGCTTGGTGCAGAAATAGTCCCGTTCATTGTAACAAGATTGTCCCGGGAGATGCAATCCAGAATTTCATCTGCAGTGCTGTTATCTCCGGAGCCAGAAACCGACTTTGAAATCCATTTATCAAACATGCTTGGGATAGGTAACGCCAATAATTCTTACAAAGTGATGGATGAGATCACTAAAATGCAGCCCGTTCCTACCCTGATAATTATCGGAGAAGACGAAAAAAGCCAGGTCCCCGAATTATTGGCCGGAACAACCGTGAAAATCAGGAAGATACCCGGAGGTCATCATTTTAATCGTGACACA